>CAMBCW010000156.1 GCA_945864925.1 uncultured Clostridia bacterium | reverse complement strand
GTGCTTCTATTCTACACCACATTGGAGGTTTACACAAAGTTTGGGATGGTCTCGATTGTCGATATACTATGAAAAAAGCTTCCGCGACTGAGTAGCGGGGGATGGCCCAGGCCAGCCTCTCTTGCCCTTGCTGGGCAATTCACCTTCTGTGTGCAGGGGGCAAAAGGCCCTCTGCGCGTTCAATAAAAAGGTTTCCCGAACTTTTTGAAGTTCGGAAAACCTTCTGCAGCGGCTCACACTAGGCGTGTAAGCCGCTGCTCGTTTCTGAAGGCAAATATTGTTGTTTACTCTGCGGGTCGTTTGAAAACCTGAGGCCTGTTGCTGCCATACAGGGCATTGCGTTTCCTGATGTCCTGCACTTCTTCCCGGGAAAACCGCAGTGCGGCTCTCAGCGCGTCATCCTATGGAAGCGCTGTCTTGGAGAGCAGGCATTTCGTGGAAAAGGAGTTGAATTGCCCGGCTGCAAAATGGCTCAGCAGTCCCATCAGTGTGTCGCTCCCGGCCATGGCATCCGCACATTGGATGTAGAAAACATCGTTTTCATCGTAATGGTTGTGCAATGTCATGCGGTACTTGGAATCAAAATACTCGGTTTTTCCCTGATAGAAGAACGAGCAGCCGATGCTTTCCTTCTTTTGATAGGGGTCGCAATACATGAGGGTTTCGCCATTGAGCCGATTCAGCTCAATCAGGGCTGTTCGCACATCGTTTATGGCCCCGCCGTAAAAGTAGAGGTAGACCGACGCTTTGGATTCGGCCTGTTCCGCTTTGGTATTGCCGGAGGCAAACAGCCGGATCGTCATTTCCTTGGGTGAAAACCGATCTGATTCGGAGGGCGGGAGCAGGGCGTGCAGAGAAACGTGCAGCGCGCAGGCGATCTCGTCAAGGGTCTGCAAATCGAGTTTGACGTCACCCTGTTCATATTTCGACATGGAGGATTTGCTCTTGTGGATGCGCCTCGCCAACTCGTCCAGGGACATATGGTTTGCGTTGCGGAGCTTTCGGATCATCTCACCGGTTTTCTGATTGATATCCATCGAGCATCTCCTCCTTTGGGTTTATCGTAACACAAAACCGTCCCGTATGCCAGCTTTTTTCCGGCCGTGTCAGATATTCTGGAGATGCTTTTTCCGGTCGATGGCCGATGCTGCAAACAAGATTGCCGCGCCAAAGACCACGCCCATGAGGTTGGAGGGGATCTTCCCCAAAACGGGGATCAGACCGGACAGCAAATACTCCAAGGCCAGCGCAAACGCTGTTGTGCCGAGAATCGCTGCAACACCGCCTGCGGCCGTCGGTCTCTTGGAATACATGCCGACAAACATGGGAGCGAACACTGCGGTACTATAGAACAGACCGGCAGTGTACAGCACGCGGATGATATTGGTGCTGTACACGGAAAGCAGCAAGCTGGCAAAGGGCAGAATGCAGACGACTACGCGGGAGAGGATCAGCTCCGCTTTGCCGTTCAGCTTGTCCTTGCTCAGAGGTTTGATCAGGTCGCTGATCAGCAGAATTGTGGTGGCATGCAGCTTGGAGGTACCGGTGGAGATCGTCGCTGCAAAGACGCCGGCCACACTCAGACCCAGCAAGCCCTTGGGGAAATACTCCATCAGCAGCTTGGGGAATACCGTGTTGGTATCCTCCACACCGGGCATCAGATACGCGGCGGCAACGCCGATCAGGCCCAGGCAGATGGAGATGACCAGATAGAAGCCGGCCGTGAAAAAGGCCGCGAAGGTAGCGGTGCCCTCGTCCTTGGCGGAGGACATTCTCTTGACGTAACCCTGACTGGTCGCATATCCCAGGGTGCACATAAAGAACCAGGAAAGCGGTTCCACAAAACCGATGCTGCCGGGGCTCAGGAAACCTTCCGGCAATGCGCCGGCCATGTTCGCGAGGCCGCCGCTGGCATGGAGTGCCACGGGAACGCAGATCACAACACTGCTCACGATCACAAGAAACAGCGTGGCGTCGGTGTTGACAACGGCGCGAAGGCCGCCGCTGGTCAGCAGAACCGTCAGAACCAGGCTGATCAGCAGAGCTGCCGTATGATCCACCCCTGCGACCTGCTCCAGCATTGCAGAAGATATCGTAAACTGGGCAGACAGGGATGCGATATCTGTACAGATATGCATTGCCGCAGAAATATACTTTGCCGCAGGGCAGTAGCGCTGTCCCAGGTATTCAGGGACCGTGCCGCCTTCCAGCCGGTTAAGCTTCCTTGCCAAAAACAGGCCCACATAAATGAATGCCGGTGCAGCGGCCAGGTCCCACCACATACCGCCGAGACCCATCAGATAGCAATATCCGATGGCTGCCACCAGGCCGCTTCCGCCAAAGTCTGTGGCGGCCAGGGAGAAACCTGCCTGTAATTTATTCAGGCTGCGGCCTGCGGTCAGGAATTCTTTTGCATCTTTGGTCTTCTTGGAGGACAGATAACCGACCAGAACGACCACCGCCAATGTGGCGATTAGAACGATAATGTCAATAACGTGCATTTTTTCTCTCCTTTCCGGTTTCTCTTTCCTTTGTTACTGCGTCAATTCTCCGCGCAGATTGTTCCCCATTTTCTCTTTTACGGTTTCCGGATCTGCATACCGGCTGAACAGGTAGTACAGCTTTGCCACTGCCGCTTCCGTTGTCATATCATGGCCGCTGACTGCGCCCGTACGAATCAGTCCCTGGCTGGTTTCGTAGGTACCCAGGCTCACGGCGCCCTGGGGGCACTGGGAACAAACCGTCAGGACGCATCCGCTGCGATGGGCTTTTTCGATGACGGGAAGCAGTGCATTTTGACTGCTGGGGATGTTTCCGGCCCCAAAGGTCTCCAGAACGACGCCGTGAAGCTTTTTTGTCATAATGGATTCGAACAGCTGAAGTTGGATGCCCGGGAAGACCTTCAGAACGCCAATGGGGATCTCTTCAAACTCCTGCAGCCGGAACGGGCCTGCTTGCGGCTGCAGCAAGGCCTGATCGTGAAACTGGATCTGAATGCCGCACTCTGCCAAGTGGGGATAGTTCGGCGAATCGAAGGCGCCCAAACGATCGGAGGACAATTTTGTGCTGCGATTGCCTCTGAGAAGCGTTCCGTTGAAATAGAGACAGACCTCACAGAGCTTGTCCGACGCCGCCAGAAGAACGGAGTTGATGATGTTATCGTAGCCGTCGCTTCGCATCTCGCACAACGGGATCTGCGCGCCGGTCAGAATGACAGGCTTGTCCAGGTTTTCCAGCATAAAGGACAGCGCTGCTGCAGTGTATGCCATGGTATCGGTGCCATGGAGCACGACAAAACCATCATAGGACGCATAGTGTTCGGCAATGGTTCGCCCGATCTTGTTCCATTCCTTCACCGTGATATCGGAGGAATCCAGCAGCGGATGAAACTCCAGAAGCTCCCACGTAGGCGCCGTCGGCTGGTTCAGGTCCCGGATGTTCTCCAACGCTTTGGACAGAGCCTCCGGCGAGGGGGTGTAGCCGTGTTCGCCGGGTACCATTCCGATGGTGCCGCCGGTATAGATCATGAGGACTTTTTTCTTGCTGGGACACATGAGAATACCTCCTGCGCCGCATTGGACGCGGGACGCATACCTGGCGCGGCGCGTACGTCCCGCTTTTCAAATGGCGGCGTTATTTCTCTGCTGCGGCTGCTCTTTTTTTCTTCATATAGAAATCAAACGCAACTGCACTCACAAAGACCAGAACCAGGCTGGCGATAAACAAAATCAGGATATAGCGATAGCCCTGCTCGCCGTGTTTGTCGATCCAGTTTCCGCAAAGGCTATACAGCCAGATGTCGGTAGAGTAGCCAATACCGGAAACCAGACCCATGGCCGTACCGGTCAGCATCATGGGGATGCCGGCTTCGGGTACGGGGGTATACATGGCCGGGCGGCCCAGAGGGATCATGATGCACAGCAGCACAACCAGACTTACCATGAGCCACCCGTTCTGTGCGCCGGAAGGAACCAGCAGCATGGCGATCAGAATGGCAATACAGATGACGCTGCAGAGCTTCAGCGGCACAGAGGATCTGCCGGTCTTGTCGATCAGTCTGCCGCCGATGGGCGCACAGATCAGACGCAGCAAGGTCTTGGAACCGGCCATGATGGCGACGGCCAGCGTGGTGGAGATTCCAAAGAACTGGGTCATGTAGGGGTTCAGGTAGGTGATGATGCCGGGGCTGGTGTACAAACCCAGAACGATCAGACAGTTGAGCCACACGGCCGGCTCCTTCAGCACTTTGCCGACGTACGCCAGCTTGAAGGAGTTCTCCTGGGTAATGCTTTCCGGCTCCTTGACAAAGAACAGAATCAGCAGTCCGAACACAGCAAGTATTGCGCCGTAGATCACAGTGACCCACTTGAAGCCAATGGTGGCAATGATGTTTTCCATAAAGGCCAGAATGCCGTAGCTGCCGATGGCGGGGATAATGGCGCCGAAGATCTCGAGCCAACTGAAGATACGGCCCTGCTGGTCTTCACTGCCCTGGGCGCGGACCATTTTCAGATAGGCGGACCACTGCAGCATGGGAATGGTCACGCCAAAGAGGCCGAAGATGATCAGCAGCGGGGCATAACCGGTCACAAACGCCATGGCTACGGCCAATGCACAGCTGGAGAACAGCGACAGCAGCAGAAGCAGCTTGGCGCGGACGCGGTCGGCGATGATGCCGCCAATGATATAGCCGGGCGTTGCAGTCAGACCGAACATGGTCAAAAGGAAACCTGCCTGGGTGTTCGTCAGGTGGTAGGCTTCCAAAAACTGCTCATAGAAGGTGTTTGCCAGGTAGGGGAGGCTCCACAGCAGCAGCGTTGTGCTGATGAAGAAGACCGATACGATTTGCCGGACTGTCAGTTTGTTTTTCATGCGTTTTCTCCCTTTCTGTATTTTTTCGTCGTGTCAGCAGAACTGCTTTCCCTCTTTGATGACATGCAGCGGCAGCTTGTACATGGCGCTGATGTCCTCGTCGGGATTGCCCTCGATGACCACCAGATCCGCCCACTTGCCGGCCTTGATTGTGCCGCATTTCTCATCCATATGAATGATTTTTGCGCTGTCAATGGTGGCCATTTTCAAAAGCTGCACCGGCGTAAGACCCATGAGCGCTCTGGCGCGGAATTCCAGACCGGGGAACAGATCGAAGGTCGGACGGTCCATGTCTGCGCCCCACCCGATCCGGACGCCTGCGTCGTATGCCTTCCGGAAATGATCCACGGATTTCATATAGATGGCTGACGTCTTCTTTTGCATATACTCCGGCGTATTGCCGGCCAGATTTTCCGCCATGCTGAACTGGATGCCCATGGTGGGGATCAGGGCCGACCGGTTGCCGTAGGCAAGGAACTGCGCAATGCACTCCTCGTCCAAATAGGTGGCATGTTCAATGGTACCGACGCCGGTTTCCAGACAGGCGAGGATGCCCTTCTTGCCGTGGCAATGGCAGGCGACATAAGTGCCCAATTCTGCTGCGGCATCCACAACAGCCTGCAGCTCCTCTTTGGTGCAGATCATGGCGCCTGGGTCGCCGCCCTCGTTCATCATGGCGCCGGTGACCATGTATTTGATAAAATCGCAGCCATGGGCCATGTCCTCGCGGACGATCTTCAGCGCATTGTCCGCCCCGTCGAATTCTTTGTACACGCTGCCGAAGGCCTCATTTCCTCTGGTCGTGGGGGTGTTGCATGCGCCGGATGTCTGAATGTGCGGGCCCATTGCCAGGCCTTTGTCGATGATCTGCCGCAGATACTGGCTTTGATAGTTCATCACGCCGCATTCCCGAATAAAGGTATAGCCGTTGCGCAGATCTGTCTCTTATACACATCTCCGAGCCCACGAGACGTAGAGGAATC
>CAMBCW010000155.1 GCA_945864925.1 uncultured Clostridia bacterium | reverse complement strand
TTGTCGATACCGCCGCAGTGGATATCCAGATCCTCGCCCAGGTGCTTCATGGAGATACCGGAGCACTCGATATGCCAGCCGGGGTAGCCCACGCCCCAGGGGGAATCCCATTTCAGGGCCTGGTCCTCAAACTTGGACTTGGTGAACCAAAGGACAAAATCATTCTTGTTGCGCTTGTTGGTGTCCTCTTCCACGCCCTCCCGGACGCCGACGGCCAGATCCTCTTCGTCGTGGTCGTTGAAGATATAATACCGGTCCAGCTTGGAAGCATCAAAATAGACGTTTCCACCAGCCTGATAGGCAAACCCCTTTTCCAGAAGGGTGGAAATAATCTTGATATACTCGTCGATGCAGTTGGTGGCGGGCTCCACCACGTCAGGACGCTTGATATTCAGCTTGCGGCAGTCCTCAAAAAAAGCGTCCGTATAGAACTTGGCAATCTCCATGACGGATTTGTGCTCCCGCTTGGCGCCTTTGAGCATCTTGTCCTCACCGGTATCGGCATCAGAAGCCAAATGTCCCACATCGGTGATATTCATAACACGCTTGACATTATAACCGGCGTAGCGCAGAGCCTTTTCCAGCACGTCCTCCATGATATAACTGCGCAGATTACCGATATGCGCATAGTGATAAACCGTAGGTCCGCAGGTATACATTTTGACAATATCAGGATGGTTGGGAATGAATTCTTCCCGCTTACGGGTAGCAGAATTGTATAAATACATATATTTTTTCCTCCTTACATGGGCAGCATCAAATCGATGCGAACTTCTTGATTTTCTACATCATGGTTGCTGTACTCTGTTAAATCAATGCGGCACAAGCGGAAGCCCAGAGACTCATAGAGCGCAATGGCAGGAGCATTGCAGGTCTGGGTTTCCAATATGACACCGCGGCAGGCAGTCTCCCGCTTTGCCAGATCCACCATCGCATCCAGGAGTGCCTTTCCAATCCCCCGCCGTCTCTCAGACGGCTCAACAAACAGGTTGCTGATGCGGAACAGGTTGTGCCAACGTTCCGGACTGCCCTCCACAACGCCAAGCAACCGTTCCTCTTGAAATGCCCCCAATGCCACAGGAGCCTCCAGCCAGTCTCCAAACAGGGTGTCTTTCCAGGATTTCATGACAGGCTTTTTCAGCTTCTCCAATTTCAGAAAGAATCCCCGCTCCAGCAGATGAACGTGATAGACCTCTGTTGTTTCATAGACCGCATGGATGGGATACCCTCGAAACTGTTCTTCCGGCAGCGGACGGATCTCCATCAGGATCATTCGCCCTCCTTCTGCAGCTGAGAAACTTTTGCCTCCAACTCCAGCAGTTTGAGCCGGAGCTGCTCGATCTCCAGCATCACCGGGTCCGGCGTGTGAATGTGGTCCAACTTCTCACCGCTCAGCCGCACCACATGGCCGGGCACGCCAACCACAGTTGCATTGGCAGGAACTTCCCGCAGCACCACGGCATTGGCCGCAATTCTGGCATTATCGCCAACCTTAAAAGGTCCCAGGACTTTGGCACCGCTGCCAACCATAACATTATTGCCCAGGGTCGGATGGCGCTTACCTACATCCTTACCAGTACCTCCCAACGTCACGCCCTGATACAGCAGGCAATCATCGCCGATCTGGGCCGTTTCACCGATCACAATACCGGTTCCGTGGTCGATTACCAGACGGCGGCCAATGGTAGCGCCTGGATGGATCTCAATTCCGGTGAAAAATTTTGAAAGCTGACTGATCCACCGAGCCAGGAAACGCATATGGTGCAGATGCAGCCAGTGCGCAATGCGGTAATGAATGGTGGCATGGAGTCCGTTGTACAGCAGCAGTATCTCCGCTGCACTTCTGGCAGCCGGATCGTTCCTTTTGTATGCACGGATGTCCTCCAGAATATGCATGAACAAGCCTCCAAAGAAAAAGCCCGCCCCTTGAATGACTCAAGAGGCGGGTCGTATCAACTCGCGGTTCCACTCTGATTTCTCGCTTATGGCCTTGACGCGGCCACACGGGGTCTCCCCTCGCTCCCGGACGCACGTTCCCACTCTATGCCTGCCCCCACTTGCAGCCTTTGATGGAGACTCTCTGAAAAGCCGTTATGAGCGGTACTCTTTCCGATCAACGCGATATGAAATTCGTATAGTCTGTATAGTATATTAGCATCCGGCGGCGTTGGTGTCAAGAAATAGATTTTGATTTGAGAAGTCTCTGAATATCCTCCAGATTCTCCGGTGCATCGGGATCGCCATGATGCAGAGCCCGCTTCGTCCAGTACAGAGCTTTCTCCAGATTTTGCTCCACACCTTCCCCCTTGAGGTAAAACCAGCCTACCTGACACTCAGCCAGAGCGTAACCCTTCAAGGCAAGTTTCATGCATCCGCGGAAGCAGGTCTTATAATCGCCTTTCAGATAGTGATTCTCGATCAGTGCATCCACAAGGTGCAGCTCCGGGCAGTCCTCGTAGACATGTTCCATCAGGGTTTGATGACCTCCCAGTTCTTTACGAAGTATTCCACACCGGAATACACCGTTGTCACAGTGATGACTGCAATCACCAGCCAGTCCAGCCAGGTGAATGAAAAGACCATCATGATACACAAGCCCACCATCGTGGAGAACGTCTTCACTTTGCCGCTCCATCCAGCTGCCAGAACCTTGCCGCCGGACGCTGCTACCATCCGCAGACCGGAAACGGCAAATTCACGGGTCAGAACAATCATAACCATCCAGGAAGGCATACGGCCCCACTGCACAAACACCAGCATTGCCGCCGTAACCAGCAGTTTATCAGCCAGCGGATCCAGGAACTTGCCAAAATCGCTGACCTGATTGTAATGGCGGGCAATATAGCCATCCACAAAATCGGTCAGACTTGCAATGGCAAACACGACCAGCGCAGCCCAATTGTAATTCAAAAGAAGCAGCGCCATAAACACAGGAATCAGCGCAACTCTGGCCAGCGTGATTTTACTTGCGGTTGTCATGACATTTCCTCCTCGGCTTCTCCAATGAGTTCACCGTCATAGACGTCTGTAATTCTCACATTCACGAACTCTCCTGGGCGGACAGTACGGTCGGCAGAGAACCAAACCTTTCCGTCAATATCAGGGCTATCCGCATAAGTACGGCCAAAATAGGCTTCTTCTTCCTCATCCCAGCCCTCGCACAAAACTTCCATGGTTTGTCCCAGCTTACCCTCATTATAGGCGTCCATGATTCGGGATTGAATCTCTGCCACAATTTCAGCCCGCTGCTGTGCCACCTCTGTGGGCGGATATTCCATCTGCGCCGCTAAAGTTCCCTCCTCCGGAGAGAACGCAAAGGCGCCGACCCGTTCCAGCTGATACTCACGCAGGAACTGACACAGCTCGTCAAACTCTTCCTCACCCTCTCCAGGCAAACCCGTAATCAGGCTGGTACGCAGCACCACACCGGGAATCTGTTCCCGCAGCTTGCGGAACATAGCCTCCAAAAACTGCTTGTCGCCCCGGCGATTCATCCGCTTCAGGATGGTATCATTGACATGCTGAATGGGGATATCCAGATATTTGACAATCTTCGGCTCCGAAGCAATCACATTGATCATCTCATCGGTCAGCTCATCAGGATACAGGTAATGCAGCCGCACCCAGTGGATCCCGTCAATTCTGCACAGCTCCCGCATCAGCTTGGGAAGCAAATGCTCGTGTCCCTCCAGGTCCGTGCCATAGCGGCTGATATCCTGAGCCACTACGATCAGCTCTTTGACGCCGTCCCGCGCCAGAGTTCTGGCCTCATACAGCACGTCATCCAGCTCCCGGCTGCGATAGCGGCCACGAAGGGATGGGATCACACAATAAGCACAATGGTTATCGCAGCCTTCCGCAATCTTCAGATAGGCATAGTGCTCCGGCGTGGTCAGGATCCGGGCCGTCTCGTCCAGAGGCGCATCGATATCATCAAACTCGCTGACAGTCTGACCGGAGAGAACTTTCTTCACCGCAGCCACCACATCATAATAACTGCCGGTGCCAAGAATGCCGTCCACCTCGGGCATTTCCTTCAGGATTTCCTCCTGATACCGCTGCGCCAGGCAGCCGGTGACCAGGATTTTTCCCAGGCGGCCTTCAGCCTTCAACTGAGCCAGGGCCAGAATATGGTCAATGGCCTCGCTTTTGGCACTGTCAATAAAGCCGCAGGTATTGACGATAGCCAGATCACAGCCATCCGAATCTCCGGCAATTTCAAATCCAGCCTGCTGCAGCAGAAACAGCATCTGCTCCGCATTCACCTGGTTTTTCGCACAGCCCAGAGAGACCATGCCGATACGTTCACTCATAGGGTTCCTCCAAATCCGCTTCCAGAGAAGCACTGTACCGCCGAAGTCCGGCCCGGATGTCCTGCCAGCTGTGGCCCCGGCGCAGCAGCGCATCAATGACGCGTTTTAATTCTTTTTCATCTGGATCACGGCCCCGGAGCCGTCGGCCCAGGAACTGATCCACCGCATCCTGCATATCCGGCACCAGCGCCAGGGCGTCCTCCCAGTATTCCTCCGGGATACGCTTTTCAAAGAGAATCTGGCGAATCCGCGCCTTCCCATAGCCCTTCGCTACGGCAGAACGCACCAGTTGTTCTGCCGTCCTGGCGTCGTCCAACAGTTCCAGCTCCGACAGCCACTCCACTGCAGCCCGGGCGTCGTCTGGTGCTTCTCCTTTTTGCGTCAAGCGGCGCTCCAGCTCTCCCTTGGAAATTCCCGTGGCCGAGACGATGCGAACGGCTCTGTTTTTTGCTGACGCAAGGCCCAATGCCGCCTGCAGCCGCTCCATGCCTGCTTCATCCAATTCCAGGCCGGGAAACAGCCCCATTTCCGCAATCACATAGTCCTGGGCTTTCAGAACTGAGCCGTCAGATAAATGCAGGCGGAACCAATGCTCCTGTAAAGGTGCCGGTTCAATGCGCTCAATTATCATCGTTGAAGTCGTCGGCTTCTACGCTGACCGCTTTGGACGCGGGCTTTACTGCCGCAGCCGGACCGCGGGCCTTACCACCATTCAGCTTATACAGATTCTCTCGCACCTGGGCCTCCACCTGATCCGCAATATCAGGATTGTTGATCAGATAGGCTTTGACCGCATCACGTCCCTGGCCAATCCGCTCTTCTCCCATGGAGAACCAGCTGCCGCTCTTCTGAATGATATCCAGCTGCACTGCCAAATCCACCAGTTCGCCCCATTTAGAGATACCTTCCCCGTACATAATATCAAAAACCGCTTCTTTAAAAGGAGGCGCAACCTTGTTTTTCACAATTTTGGCTCTGGTCCGGTTGCCCACAATCTCGGTCCCGTTTTTAATCGCCTCAATGCGGCGGATATCAATCCGGACGGAGGCATAAAACTTCAAAGCATTGCCGCCGGTAGTGGTCTCTGGATTGCCATACATGACGCCGATTTTCATGCGCAGCTGGTTGATAAAAATTACCACACAGTTGGTTTTGGCGATGTTGCCTGCCAGTTTCCGCAGCGCCTGGGACATGAGCCGGGCCTGCAGGCCCACGAACGTATCGCCCATTTCGCCCTCAATCTCTGCCCGGGGCGTCAGCGCCGCCACGGAGTCCACGACAACCACGTCCACGGCGCCGGAACGAACCAGGGCGTCGGTGATTTCCAGGGCCTGCTCGCCGGTATCGGGCTGGGAGACCAGCATATTGTCAATATCCACGCCGATGGCGGCGGCATAATCGGGATCCAAGGCATGCTCCGCGTCCACAAAGGCGACTTCGCCGCCCTTCTTCTGTGCGGAAGCCACAATATGAAGCGCCAGCGTGGTCTTGCCGGAAGACTCAGGCCCGTAGATTTCAATGATGCGCCCCTTGGGGACGCCGCCGATTCCGAGCGCCGCGTCCAG
>CAMBCW010000154.1 GCA_945864925.1 uncultured Clostridia bacterium | reverse complement strand
TCTACACACTGCATATCGTCGGCAGCGTCAGATGTGTATAAGAGACAGCCAAGGGGATATGCACACAGGAAAAGCAGGCCGGCAAACAGGGTGCAGAGACCGGGTAAGCCGATGCTGCACAGGAGGATGCCTCTTTCCGCGCCAGGCGTCTGCGCCTGGTTCGCTACAAAACCGGTCCACCCCAGAACATAGGCCGGCAGAGCCGCGCCGATTCCGCTGGCCGCCTTTGAGACGAAGGAGGACAGCGACGCAATGGCGCCCTCCGCGCGGATTCCGGTTTTTACTTCCGCGAAGTCCACGTTATCTGCCTGGATGCCGTACATGACGGAGATCATAATTCCGGAGCCAAGGCCGCCGAGCAGGTACGCAAGGTACCACAGCGGAATATAGGTCACATTCAGGAAGCGAATCAGATTTGCCGCACCCGCGATGGTCAGGCCGCCGCCATACACTACCTTTTTCCCCAGCTTATTGGCCAGCAGCGGCGCTGCGATCAGCGCAGGCAGCATTCCAACGATCATCATAGCCGAAGCCGCCGCATTCAGCTTCAGGTCGCCCATGATGTAGGTCGCAAAATAGGTGCTGCTGGCATTGAGCATGCCGGACCCGATTCCGAAGGTCAAGCTGGAAATAAACAGAAGCAGAACCGGCGACAGGCTCAGCATACGCAGCAGATCCTTGACCTTGTAGCTCTTTTCACTGATCGGCTTCACGCGCTCTTGGATACCCAACGCGCCGATGACAGACAGGCAAACCACCATGGCAACCGTCACAAGAATCAGGATGGTATAGCTGAATCTCTGATCTCCGCTGGCAGTAATGACCAGGGGCGGGATGATGGTGAAGAGTACCATTCCCCCCATATAGGCGGCGCCCTTGATCAGGCTCAGCAGGTTGCGCTCCTTCATGTCGTCGCTCATAACGGGGATCATGCTGTTCAGGGGAATATCCATCAGGTCAAAGGTGATTCCGATCAGAATATAGGAGATGTACGCAATGAGCAGCTTCAGCCCATCCGGCGCATAGGCCGGTCCGAGCCACAGCAGGATGTAGTTCAGCCCGCAGATGATCGTGCCGAAGATCAGGCAGGGGCGGAATCTCCCCAGTCTGCCCGGCTTCAGATGATCCACCACGAAGCCCATGATCGGATCGTTGACGCCGTCCAGGAGCTTCGTGATCAGGAACAGCGTGCCGACAGCGAAGGGGTTCATACCACACACGTCCGTGTAGAAAATCAGCAAATAGCCGCTGATCAACGCCATGATCGGGACATTTCCGACGTTTGCGCATGCAAATGCCGCCTTTTCCCGAAGGCCGATTTTATTCTTGTCCTGTTTCATCTTGTTCCTCCTTTATCTGCGCTTCCAAGCACATTGGAAGCTGTGTGTGCCGCTTCCGACGTGATGCACGGCGCCGTCCGGCAGGACAACCTCCGCCTTCGTGTTGCACGGAATCGTGACCTCCAGGCAGAAGCTGCCGGGTTCGCGGGACCACTTGCTTTCGATCCGGCCATAGACGCTCTGATAGCTGCCCTGCGCCCAGGTCAGCGTTTCATCCGGCTGCGGGCGGATCAGAATGCGCTGATACCCCGGCTGCTGCTTGTCAATTCCAATGAGATACCGCTGCATAAAATCGCTGACACAGCCGAAGGCGTAGTGGTTGAAGGAGATTCTCTTCGGCTTGCCGTCCTCCCCGATGGCGCCCCAGCTTTCCCAGATAGTGGTGGTGCCGTGCTCCACCTCATACAGCCAAGACGGCATTTTGTTCTGATACAGGAGTTCATAGGCGAGATCCTGATGGCCGTATTTTGCCAGCACTTCCAAAAGTACGGGTGTGCCCAGGAAGCCCGTATCCAGGCGGGTCCCGTTTCCCCGGATCATATCGATCAGTGCTCCAACGATCCGCGCCTGTGCATTCTCCGGAATCAGGTCGAACCACAATGCGCAGGCATAGATGCCCTGCATTTTCTGTGTCAGTTCTCCATCCGGCGTGATGTATGTCTGTGCAAATGCTTGTTTCACACGCTCCAGCTGCTTATAATCGTTCTCCGCCTCGTCGGTCTTTCCCAGCACTGCGGCGATCTGCTGCATCAGCGACAGGTCAAAGGCATAATACATGGTGGACAGCAGCGGCTCGTGCGTTTTGTTATAGCCAACGGTTCCGTTGGAAAACTTTTTTGATTCCAGACTGGGTACCATCCAGTCTCCAAAATGGAAGCCCGTATTCCACAGATACCGCTGGTTTTCCCGCTCCTGCACCGAGGGCCGGCGCTTTTTCCGGAAGTCCTTCGAAACGTGTCCCGCCGCCTCTTTTTCCACGAACGCCAGCCATTTGCGCATCACGGGATAGAAATCCTTCAGGACCTTCTCGTTGCCATACATCTGATACAGCACATACGGAACGATCACACATGCGTCGGACCAGCCGCAGGAGACGTCCGTGCGGAAAATTTCCTTCATGATCTTCTGATAGCAGGCTGTATACGGCACGATTGCCGGAACCGCGCCGTTGGCAAGCTGTTCGGCCTGCACGCTCTGCATCCAGCGGGACAAGAAGCCGTTTACGTCCTGGTGATACGCCGCAGTGGGCGCAAACACCTGGATATCACCGGTCCAGCCCGCTTTTTCCCGGTGCGGGCAATCCGTCGGAATGGAGACCATGTTGGACCACTGGGACCAGCACGCATTCTGATACAACCGGTTCAGCCGCGCATCGCTGCAGGAAAACGCCGAAAGGTTCTCCATATCTGAGGACAGAACCAGGCCGGTAAAATCGGCTGGGTCTACGGAATCCAATCCCGTGATCCGCACATAGCGAAAACCGTGATACGTGAACTGCGGCTCAAAGATTTCCTCTCCCGTACCGGCACAGACAAAGACGTCCTTCTGGTCCTTGTTGACGCCGGTAATGGAAAAGAACACATTGCCCTGCTCGTCCAGCGTCTCGGCATGCTCC
This sequence comes from uncultured Clostridia bacterium, assembly GCA_945864925.1. Taxonomy (GTDB): domain Bacteria; phylum Bacillota; class Clostridia; order Oscillospirales; family Oscillospiraceae; genus Avoscillospira. Next base: position 2,953 of record CAMBCW010000154.1, on the reverse strand, counting down.
AGGGTGACGGCTGTGCCCTTGGCGCACCGAAGACGGCAGCGCACGACGCCTGCAAAATTCTGCCCGAAATCCAGCACGGCTTCACCCTTGGGCGTGTGAAGCAGCTCCGGTCTCAGTTCCTGCACGACCCGCACAGGCGGCCCGATCTGGGCAAACAGATTTTCATAGCCATAGTTCGCCGTGCGGACCGGTTTCCACCGGGCTTGGCTCAAGCTGAAATTATGGTCCTGCTTTTCACCAATGGAGAGGTCGGCATAGCGGATCCGCCCGTCGTCGCACCATTGAAACGATTCGTCGCTGCAGACATATTCCGTTTCTCCATTTTCGTAGACCAGCTCCAGCTGCAGCAGCAGGCCCCTGGACCAGCCGTACTGACCGGCCTCCCCGGTCATCCCCACACGGCCGCCCCACCAGCCGTCCGCCAGCAGGACCCGGCAGGTGTTTTCGCCTGCCTGCAGCAGCTCCGTCACAGCGTAGACCTGGTAATACAGCACCTTTTCATAGGCGCTGCATTCCGGTGCGAAGCGGCGCTCGTCGGGAAGCTGTCCGTTAAGCTGCAGCTGATAAAGCCCGTGGGCCGTCACATAGGCTCTGGCCTGCTTCAGCCCTGGCTTCACAAAGAATTTTTTCTGCAGGATGCTCACCGGCATCAGTCGTTCCTCGACGGTTCCCTTGGGCCTCGAATGGAACAGCGTTTCCGCAATCATACCGATGGGCTTTTCATACCGCAAACCGTCATTGGCCGGTTCGATCCATGCGGCCCGCCATGCTTCGATACCTCCCTCGAACTGTGCTTCGGCCTGTGCTTCCTCCCCGTGATTGGACCAGACATGCAGCTTCCACTGGTATTGCCGTGCCGGAAGCACTGCAAACCCTTCCGGTTCAAATCCAACAGACTGCCCGGATGTCCGTTTTCCGGAAGCATATACAGGTTCCCCACCGGTCAGGATCTCCAGGGAAAACGCTTCCTGCATGGTATCCGGAACCTCTGATTCCAGGACCCAGGAAAATACAGGCGTACCGGTAATTCCGACTGGGTTTTCTTCGTAATTCATTCGCAGCCGGGAGAGCTTCATATTCTCGTCAACTCCTTTCGATTTTTCTATGGAAAAATCTGCTTCCATGATACCTGTCCGATCACGGCGTATCCATATAGGATCTTATCAATCTATATCAAAAAATTATCTATCGATTTTCAACCGATAGAATGCTATATTATAGAAAAGAACCTCCCGTTTCTGGAAAAAAGCAAGGGTGACGCGTTGACATGTTTGAAAACATTCATCTTCAGTTTAAAAAAATTTATCCGCCGGTCACGCCGGACAACCCTGCCACGCTAGCACAATATTCTCATTTTCTGCAGGAGGAACCTTCCGAAGAGGTAGAAGAAATGAAACGCCATGGAGACTTCTGCCTGGATGGCGAGATTCATATCAGCCCGATCCTCCCTGTATCTGAATTTGCCAGGAGGAAGCTGTACTATATCAAAGCGTTTGTCGTCATGAAAAGCGGAACCCTTTACCGCACCCGGCGGAAGGACGAAAACTCATGTTTGTTGCTCTATACATACGACGGAAACGGGTGCCTGGAATACAATGGGCAAAGACATCTGTTATCCAAAGGCGACGGTTTTCTGATCGATTGCCGGCAGCCGCATTATTATTACACCTGTGGGGATAACTGGTCCCATATTGATTTCCATTTTCTCGGCGCCGAAACAGAGCTGTATGCGCAGTATCTTATGGAATCGCAGCAGGGTATTTTCTTTCAACCCCTGAACGGCTTGTTTGAACGTCAGTTGGAGGAACTGATGGAACTATACGAGAATGTCACGCCCTACCGGGAGCTTCTGATCTCCGCCAAAATCAACAGCCTCCTTTCTCTCCTGCTGACGTCCAGCAGAGAATATCAGCATTTGCTGGAAAGACGACCGGAAAGCCTGTGCAATCTGATCAAATATATCAATAATTTTTATTACAAAAATCTTTCGCTGGACTTCATGTCGTCCTATTCCGGCATCAGCAAGCCCCACCTGATCCGCCTGTTCCGAAAATATCTGGATTGCACACCCAGAGAATATGTCATCTCCCAGCAGATTGAAAATGCAAAGAATCTGCTGGAAACCACAACGCTTCCCATCAACAAAGTAGGCGCGACCGTTGGGATCGAAAACAGCAGCTATTTCAGCAGTCTCTTTAAGGCCAGAACCGGCATGTCTCCCGGCGAATATCGGAGTCAAAACAGTCTTCTCAAGTAACCCATAGCGGTCATCCTGAATCATGATGTCATGTTATTCTCTCTTTCCGAACGCATATTAACGTACAGAGCGTATAAATACCTGCCTCCTATGCTGGAATTGGAATAGCTGCCTTTCGACTGCATGAAAGCGAAGGCAGCTTCGGCGGGTTCTCATGGAACACAGTTTTATCGCCTAAATGCAGTACTGCGCTCAGGAAAAAGAAAAGTCAGAGCCACCAGATCTTGTCAGGGTACAAAACTTCATGCGCAGTATTGCGCACCACGATCATGGACAAAAGTCAGAGCGCATGAAATTTTTGCGCATCATGTTCGGTTGCCCCAAAGGGGCGAGAAAATGGCGCATCTTGTTTTTTGCTATGCTTTTGCATAGCAAAATAACCGTTTTTCTTTGTTCCAGGCTGTGTCGTTTTCTGTTTTCCATACGCCAAGGCATCCTGAAAAATCTGAGGCAATCCATTGACAAATATCTATGTATCTGCTATCATATAGAAGAACTTCGATGGGAGGCGCATGATGGACGAGAGAAAGATTGCTGCAATCTTCAAAGCATTTTGCGATGAAAACCGGATCCATATTTTGAAGCTGCTGTGCAGTGGGGAAAAGTGCGCCTGCAAGCTGTTGGAGGAAATGAGCATCAGCCAGCCTACCCTGTCCCACCACATGAAGATCCTCTGCGATTCGGGCATTGTGGTCG
>CAMBCW010000153.1 GCA_945864925.1 uncultured Clostridia bacterium | reverse complement strand
GCCAGGATTCATACTGTCATCTCCTGTCGATTACACAGAATTTTCGGCGGTCTCAGGGTAGAATGGTTTCGGAGATCTGATTTGCGGCTCGTTCTTTCAATTCCATCTGCGGATGGCAGTAGGTCTGCTCCAGGTACGAAGTATCACAGTGACCTGCCAGGTTCGCGACAGTCTGACGGTCAATGCCCCTGTGGAGAAGCGTGGAGACAAAGTAGTGACGCAGGGTGTGCAGATGATACTCTTTAGGGAAGCCGAGCTTCTTGTATAGCTTCCGCAGGTGCTTACTGTAGGTATCCGGATGCGGAAGTTTTCCCTGCTCATCGGTAAAGATGTAATCGGAGAACAGAAATCCTCCTCTCTTCGCTTCCCACTGCTTGTGAAAATAGTAGCCCGCCAGGAGTGTGAGCAGATTGGTTTCCAGAGAGATCATGCGAGCTTTCCCGTTTTTGGTGGGACCTTCCACAATGCCTTTTCCCTGGATGGCGCTGCGGGAGCGTTGGACAGTCAGGATTCCAACCTTGCCCTGGATTTGAAGGTCAGACCATTTCAGTGCACAGAGTTCCCCGCGGCGGCAGCCGGTGTAGATTGCCAGGAGATAGAAATAGGCATAGTGTTGCGGTTCTTGGAGAAGCGCTTCGAGCAGCTGCCGTGCTTCCTCTTCCGTGGGAATAAACTGCTCCTTCTTCTTTACTGCCGGCAGGTCAATCATCCGGGCGGGATTCTTTTGGATGATCTCGTTGCGCTTGGCGTCGCGCAGGACAGCGGAAACCACCGTCAGGTATTTCTGTACCGTGGCTTCCTGGATGGGCTTTCCTCTCCAGGTGTGTTTCCGCAGTTCGATCAGCATCTGCTCCAGCGCGATAGGACGGAGCCGGTTCAGTTTGATGTGGCCGATGTACGGATAGACCGTGTTCAGTGACCGGCGATACATGGCCAGCGTACCCTGTGCGTACTTGATCTGCCGCGTCAGCCAGCGTTCCGCATATTCCCGGAACGTCATCTCCCCGTCCTCACTGTAGCCGTTCTTGAACTCCCGCTCGAACTCCTCCGCAGCGTGTGCCACATACTGATCGACAGAGCGCTTCTGCACAGACTTCGGAACGGTGATGGTTTTTGCTTTGCAGATTTTCTTCCCGTCAGGTGAATATCCATTGCTGACGGTGATTTTATATTTCCTTTCATTCAGTTTTTGATGCTTGCCATAGTGTCCTTTCTCAGTAGTGGATGTCGTAGTAGTAATCCGGTTTTCTGTTCTTTTGCTCATGTTGTACCGGTATGGTGGTGCTGTCTTCTACGGGAGTATCGTCATGGTCCTCAAGGGACCGAGCAAGAAGAGCCAGAGCCCTACCAAGACCAGGAGCGACAGAGGGAGCATGAGCAGCAGCGAGATCGGGGGCAGATGAATAGACGGCATCGAAATATGCCTGGCGTGTTTCTTCCCAGCCGGTTGTGCAGGTTCCGGCTTCTTCAGGGTCTCGGTCAGCTGCTTCAGTTGCTGGTTCAGTTCGTCCATCTGATATGAGGTCGGAAGCGCCTTGCGCTGGATCGCAGTTTGCAGTGCGTTCACGCTGTCGCAGATCTCGTTCATTACCATGATCAAATTGTTCCACTGCTCTGCTGTGATCATCGTCGGCGTAGGCTGTGACCGCATCGGCGGTATGTTCGCCGGCATGTTTCTGTGCAAAAGCTCGTCCATAGAGAGCTTCTGTTCGGATTCGGAATTCAAGCTCCATCATCTCCTTCGTGTACTTGATACTGTGAAGTTTGCTGCATCGGCAGCGTTTGCCGCCGGGGGTGATGTAGGTAATATACTTTCGGTCATGGGTCCAGACCAGATCGTAGCCGCATGAGCGCATGGCTTGCTTGAAATCTTCTTTGGTGCCGGAGACGCACATGCACTGGTCAATGACGTTCATCATTCGCAGCTTCCAACTCTGACCCTTGACGGCGGAGCGGTACTCCCGGCTGCTCATGCCGTCGGTGTGTTTCTTGGGAGAAGTCAGAACTGAGAGCTGATGGGCCGCACAGATCCCATCCGAGATTCCGCGCAGGTGCCGTAGATTATCTGGGCCATGGTGCAGCATCCTGCCGGTCTCACAGACTGCATTGACGATGAAGTGGGAGTGGATGTGCGCGGCGTCAATGTGCGTCGCAATGAGCACCTCATTTTCCGGCCATGCCCTGGCCGCGAACTCCTGCGCAATGGTGTGCGCCAGTTCCCCGGTGACAGGCTCCTCTGGGTGGAAAGACTGGGTGTAGTGGTAGAAATACTGAGAGCTGGTTTTACGAAACTGATCTCTGGTGGCTAGAAACTCGAGCTGGGAAAACTGCGCAGAGCAGTTTTGCCCGCTGATGAGGTAGCGATTCTGTTCTGGAAGAAATGTTTTCTTTTCTTGCTTGACGTAGTTGGAGACGCCGACCAGAGACGCGGGGCACTGTTTCTTGCAGGGAATGTAGTTGACGGTTGCCATTCAGCGGCGCTCCTGTTCTGCCAGACGGTGCAGCTCGGTGTAGCAGCGTTCCAGCGCAGACGCGGTGCGGGACAGATCAGGACTGGTGATGTGACCTTGGTGCGCGAGGACTGTCAGTTGGTTCAAGTTACGGCCCAGACCTTTCAGCTCTCTGGTCATCTCCGGCAGACCATCCACCACCGTGACCTTGTGCCGCATCGCTGCGGCGCGGATGTAGGAGCTGAGAGACAGGTGCGCGGTATCCGCACGACTCTTGATGCTCTCGTATTGCTCTGGTGTCAGTCGAATGGTAACTCGTATTTCCTTTTTGTTTGCGATGGAAATCATCCTTTCATTGTCCCCAAAAGTGGGCTCGGGCTTCTGCCCGAATACCGGGGATGGGACCCGGAATGTGCCGACCGACAACGTCGGACGAGCGCTCTGCTTGCCCCACCCGAAGGTGGGATTTTGCGCCGCCGGGGCGCAGCCACCGACTGTGTCGTTGACGGTGGCCGCAAAGCGGCCTGTTTCCGGTTTGTTACGGAGGACGGGGATACCCCTGTTGGTGGCTGAAAGCGGCACACAAGGCGTTACGGCGGCTCAACCGGCTCCCGTGACGGCTGTGACGCCTGTGACGGGAAATTTGATACTGAGACACTACTGTTTTTCCCGTCACTGCCGTCACTCCCGTCACAGACAGGTTCCAAGTGGAGCTGGCGGGCCTCCCGCGTGCGGCTGCTGGTGAATTGGATACCGGTCTCCCACAGCTCATCTACGTAGCGCGTCAGCTTCTTGGACAGGATACTGGCTGCCATGACCTCTCCGGTGCGCTCCTTTAGAAGTTCGCGCAGCTCCGTTGCGGTGCCATGAAAAGGAATGATAGGCAGGAGGAACGCAACCAGCATCTGCAGCAGCGAGTCTGTCTGCTTCGGCTCCGTGTCCTCTGAGTCGGAGAGCAGCGACCACGTGAATGTCTCCCTCTGGAATTGAAGACGCAGTTCTCGGCTGGGGATATCTCGGCCTGTGCAGAACAGCGTCGCCTGATCACTGCCCCGCTTGTCCGGTCTGAGAACAAAGATGGAATCTGCTCCTCCACTGAGACCGGTACTGCCCGAGACCATGTTCACTGGGTCTTCGTCTTTCATCTTCCGCAGATGATGGATCAGCAGGATCGCTACATGGTATTGTTCCGCCAGCTGCTTGATCGTCGTGACGTCCTGATAATCACTGGAATATGGATTGGCGTTGTCCCGTTCCGCCCGGATACGCTGCAGCGTGTCGATGACAATGAGCCGGGTAGCAGGATGACTGTTCAGGAAATCACGGAGTTGATCTTCCAGCACGCCGCCCAACTGTCCGGCTGCGGTGGTCAGGTGCAGGTCGTCGGTTGCTTCCTCTGTGATCTGGAACAACCGTTTCTGGATCCGGCTGCGGTTATCCTCCAGGCAGAGATACAGAACGTCGCCCTGGGTGACCGGGAACTTCCAGATCGGCTCCCCTTTCGCAACGCAGAGACACAGCCACAGCGCCAGCCAGGACTTCCTGATCTTCGGTGCTCCCGCCAGCAGATGGAGCCCTTGGGTCAGAAGTTCCTCCACCACAAAAGGAACCGGCGTTATCGGTGTGTGCAGCAATTCTTCCGCGCCAATGGTATTGAGACGATAGGGGTACGTAGTTTTCACCTCCGATCATTTTAGAATTGACAAACAGGAATAATATGTGTTAGTCTAATCGTAATAATTCGTAGACAATTCCATATATGAGAATCGTAACATAGCTGCATGAAAATGTCAAGGCTAATAGAAATAAAAATATACGAGCAGTCTAATTCGGAGGCGACTGGTATGTGGATATACAAAACATATTTTCTAAATGGCAGAGAGTATTTTGCGTATGACAGAATTGGAATGACCGGAGCAGCGGGAACGCAGAAGGACTTTCTGTATCTGGAGAGCCTTTTGCAGTTTCTGGAGATGGATCACACCGAATGGGAACCGCAGCTCCAGCATGCCGCTGAGAATCTGGAGCAGTTCTTGAAGACCGGGGATGTAAGCTGCAGCACAGTCGCGCAGATGGCGCTGGGAGAGCTGGCGGGACAGCACGTGTATTTTCAACTGCCGTACCTGAAATGGAGTGAGCTCCTGACGCGGATCACGTTATTTGGAGAGGATGTTTCGCTCCCGACAGACGAACTGCGCCAACTGCCGGAGCAGTTGACGCAGATGCAGAAAGAGGTGCAGGCGTTTTTTGACCAGGTGTTGGACATTGACCAAGCGGGCCGGGACGTGCAGCGGAATGTAGTTGGCCAGTCTGCGTTCCGGTTTCAACCAATTTCTGTGAGCTACGAACGGGTGTGCGCGGAAATTTACGCAGAGGTGCTGTATCCCAATCATATCCTGGATCTGATCGATTTTGCACTGCGCACCTGTGTGCAGCAAAGGATTTTAGTACGCAAGTGCAAGAACTGCGGACGGTACTTCGCGCTGACCGGACGGGTCAGCGCGGAGTATTGCGAGCGGCCCCGCAGCACGACGACCATCCTCTGCCGCGATACCGGCGCCTTCCACCAGTGGAATAAGGGCAAGGAGGACGACCTCGTATTCAAGGAATACCGCCGGGAGTACAAGCGCCGCTTCGCCTGGATCAAGGCCGGCCGGGTGACAGCGGAGGAGTTTTACCTCTGGAGCGAGCAGGCCAGAGAGAAGAAAAAAGAGTGCGAAAACGGACAGATCACGTTGGAAGAATACTCGGCGTGGCTGAAGCAGTCATAGCACATTTTCTGCCCGAGGAGAGTGAAGTATGAATCATAGAGATAATTACGAATATATGAAAGAAAAGATGCAGCGGCAGTTTCTGGAATATGATCAGGCTGCGATGATTCGGAAATTTGGGCTGCGGCATGATGCACAATATTTGTATCTGGAATGTTTGGAGCGGGCGTATCGCATTTCCAGAACCACCGGCGCGGTGGAGTGGACAGAGGATGGGTTTGCGACTTGCTGTACCGCCAATTATAATGAGGCAATGTCCGTCTACGATGTGCTGTGCTGTTCCAAAGACAACTGCAGTCTGGCGGGGCGGTTCGTGACGACCAAGGCACTGTCGGGGATGCTCCAGGGCTCCGATGTGGGTGGTGGAATGTTCCGGCAGGTGTGTGCGGACATTGACCGGGAAACGGAACTGTTCAAGCAGGCGTGTGAGCTGCTGGGAGGCAGAGAAGAAAGCGGTGGCGACGTGGCTTACAGCTTTTGGGTATTCCCCTTTCTGCCGATGATGCTTCGGTTCTGGAACTCCGATGAGGAATTTCCTGCCAGTCTGGCCGTTTTGTGGGACGCCAATGTACTGGATTTCATCCATTTTGAGACCACCTGGTTCTTGGCAAGCCATGTGCTGTCACGGATACAGGAACAGATGGAGGAACTGAAAGGATTGTCGGGGTCTGTCCCAAATTCTGTGTAAACACCGCAGAGCGATGCAAAATAGAGCTAA
>CAMBCW010000152.1 GCA_945864925.1 uncultured Clostridia bacterium | reverse complement strand
GTGTAAGGTAGTGCATTCTTGCGGCGGGGGCAAGCCCCCGCCCTACGTTGGATTATGAGTGATGCCGGAAATTAAATCCGTCCGCGGAGCGGACACCTTAATTATTCATTATTCATTATTCATTTTTCATTTTGCATCTTGCATTCCCCCGGCAGGACAATCCTGCCGGGGGGTTCCTCTCTTATGCACATTTTGCACAAGTTTTCCACCGATTCCATTGCACCTTCTTTCTTGCACAATTCCAGGAAATGTGCTATAATTTACGGTGAAATATTATGCGAATTTTTGGACTTTTTTCAAAAAATACCGAAGAAAGGAGACGAATATGTACGCTTCTTCCTATGTCTGGGCCAAGGTCCTGGCGCACATGGAGAACCTCCTGACGCCTACGGTCATTTCCACCTGGTTTGACGACGCGGAGGTTGTGGATCTGACGGAGCAAAAGCTGATTTTATGCTCCCCCACGGAGTTCCGGAAGGAATGGATCGAGCGCCGCTGCATTCCCTACATCAAGGACGCCATGAAGGAACTGTTCCAGATGGATGTGGACGTCCAGGTTCTGTCCAAGGAAGAGCTGGAGATGTATCAGAACCGCAGCCAAAAGCCCCAGTTCATTGAATATAACCCCCAGTTCACCTTCGACCGCTTCATCGTCGGCCCCTCCAACCGCTTCGCCCACGCGGCGGCCATCGCCGTGGCCAACAAGCCCGCCGAGGCCTACAACCCTTTGTTTATCTACGGCCCCTCGGGCCTGGGCAAGACCCACCTGCTCTACGCCATCGCCGGGGAGATCAATTTCCGCCACCCGGAGTACAATATCATCTACATCAAGGGCGACCAGTTCACCAACGAACTGATCCAGGCCCTCCAGGAGGGCCGCAACCAGGAATTCCGCAACAAGTACCGCAACGCCGACCTGTTCCTGGTGGACGACATCCAGTTCATCTCCGGCAAGGAGTCCACCCAGGAGGAATTCTTCCACACCTTCAACAACCTCTATGAGAACCACAAGCAGATTGTCCTGACCTCCGACCGGCCGCCCAGTGAGCTGCTGCGCCTGGAGGACCGGCTGAAAACCCGCTTCGAGTGGGGCCTCATCGCCGATATCAACCCGCCGGACTATGAGACGCGCATGGCCATCATCCGCAACAAGTCCAAGACCCTGGGCATGGACATGCCCGACGACGTGTGCTCCTACATTGCTGAGAACATCACCACCAACATCCGCCAGATTGAGGGCACGGTGAAGAAGATCAAGGCCTATTGGGAGCTGACTGGCATGGAGATCACGGTGAAAAACGTGTCCCGGGCCATTAAGGACATGTACAAGGGCAAGGCCGACACCCTGCCCACGCCAAGTCTGATTATCTCCGAGGTCAGCCGGTTCTACAACATCGACGAGAGCACCATCCGCGGCACCCAGAAGAACAAGGGCACCGCAGAAGCCCGTCAGATTGCCATGTATCTGATCCGGAAGATGACCAACCTGAGCCTGCCGGACACAGGCAAGGAATTCAACCGGGACCACTCCACGGTGATCCACGCAGTGCGGAAGGTGGAAACCGCCCTGGCCGACGCGAAAAACCCCCTCAACGACACCATTCGGGACATTACCAGCAATATCAATAACAAGCTGTAGAAGAGAAGGCTTTGGGGTGCGCAGCAGTTCATGGCTCCCCTACAATAGGGGCCGACTCCCCTTGTCAAGGGGAGATGTCGCAAAGCGACAGAGGGGATAGGGACGCTGGCAGCGAAGCTGACTGAGGGGTGTCAAACTACCGTACTTCACATGCAGCTGCTTTGATCCTTGGTACCTTGACACCCCTCCGCTTCGCTGGCGCTCAGCACCTCCCCTATTGTAGGGGAGGCACTGGGGGTGCAGAGCAGGCCGAAGGCTCCCCTGCGTAAGGGGCCGACTCCCCTTGTCAAGGGGAGATGTCGCGAAGCGACAGAGGGGATAGGGACGCTGGCAGCCGTCAGGCTGACTGAGGGGTCGTTTGCATGCACTTGAAGTCCTCGCAAAATGTAACTGCCAGCGCACAACCCCTCCGGCCCTTCGGGCCACCTCCCCTTGCACAGGGGAGGCTTTTGGGGTGCACAGCAGTTTCGAGGCTCCCCTGTTATGGGGGAAGGCTTTCGTGCGGCCAAAAATTTCTCCACAGGGGCTGTGAACTGTGGAAAAAAATCTGTTCACAACTGCTTGTGGACAAATTTTGACTGGGACCCTGTGGAAAACAGAAAATTTATCCACAACCCCCTGTGGATGGGAATCCCTTGGGCCGCCTGGGTTTGCGGCGGTTTTCCACATAAGATTCCTCTACTACTGTTACTACTGAAAAGAATCCTTTCTCTCTATAAGAAGAGATAGAAAAAAGAATTTGACCCATTCCCTTCCCTGTGGATAACTTTTCCGGGGAACGAAGGAGGAGTATCATGAAATTTACCTGCGAAAAAAGTCTGCTGGTCTCGGCCCTGAGCATCGCCTCCCGGACCGTAGCCCAGAAGAGCGCCATCTCCGTGCTCGAGGGAATCTACATCAAAGCAGGCTTACATCTGTATATTTCCGGTTATAATCTGGAAACGGGCATTACCGTCACCGTCCCGGCGGATATCTCCGAAAACGGCGCGTGCGTCATGCCTGCCCGGCTGTTCTTCGACATCATCCGCAAGCTCCCCGACGAGGAGGTCTCCGTGGCCATCGACCAGAACTTCAAGGTCTCCATCCGCTGCGGAATCTCGTCGTTCACCATCACGGCCATGGACGCCGAGGACTACCCGGAGCTGCCGGACGTGGAATTTGAAAACGCCGTGAAGATTCCCCAGCGGGAGCTGCGGGACCTGATCTCCGGCACCATCTTCTCCACCTCCGAGGACAAGAGCCGCCGGCCCGTGTTCACCGGCTGCCTCATGGAGGTGGCCAACGAATCCATCACCATGGTGGCCGTGGACGGCTTCCGCCTGGCCATGCGGCGCTACTATCCCCAGGAGCCCACGGAGCGCACCATGCGGTTCGTGGTGCCTGCCGCCGCGCTGAAAGAGGTGGAAAAGATTCTGGGGGACACCGACGATCCCGCGTCCTTCACCCTGGGCCGCAAGCACATCCTCTTTGAAATGGGCGAGGTGACTCTGGTCTGCCGGGTGCTGGAGGGCGACTTCGGCGACTGGCGGCAGTTCGTGCCGGTCAACAATCCCATTCTGCTGACGGCCAACCGGTCCCGGCTCATGGCCTCCATCGACCGGGTGGGCCTGCTGATCTCCGAGAAGATCAAGAGCCCCGTCCGCTGCAAATTCGGCGAAAACGTGGGCGACTTCCGCACCATCACCACCATCGGCGAGGCCCACGACGTCTGCGACCTGTCTGGCGACGGCCACGAGCTGGAAATCGGCTTCAACTGCCGGTATCTGCTGGACGCCCTGAAGGCTGTCCCGGAGGACGAGGTGGTTCTGGAGCTGTCCAACGGCCTGAGCCCCATCGTCCTGACCCCCTGTGACAAGAGCGGGAAGTTTGCCTATATGGTGCTGCCGGTCAGACTCAAGGCGGAGTAAGAAAATGAAAAATGAAAAATGAAAAATGAAAAATTGAGGTGTCCGCTGCGCGGACGATTTGAAATGCTGCTGCGCAGTTTCATGGCTCCCTTACAATAGGGGCCGACTCCCCTTGTCAAGGGGAGATGTCGCAAAGCGACAGAGGGGATAGGGACGCTGTCACGCGAAGCGTGACTGAGGGGTGTCAAGCTGCTATACTTTGCTTGCAGCTGCGATGATTGTCATGTCTTTGACACCCCTCCGCTTCGCTTCGCTCAGCACCTCCCCTATTGTAGGGGAGGTGGCACGGCGCGAGCCGTGACGGAAAGGTGAAATTGGCACTTCTTTTCTTGCCGGCACTGCCTGCACACACCTCTCAGTCAGTCTGGCGGCTGACAGCTCCCCTCAAGGGGAGCCTTGGGACTGCGCAGGAAATTTGAAACCACTCCCGAATTCCAAAATCGGAGGAAGTCAATGTGAAAGTAAGAGTTACCAAACGATCCGCAGCTGTGACGGACATCCCCATCCATACGGAGTTTATCAAGCTGCAGGATTTTCTCAAATTCGCCAACGCCGTGGAGTCCGGCGGCATGGCCAAGAACATGATTGTCAACGAGGAGGTCCAGGTCAACGGCGAAACCTGCACCATGCGGGGCAAAAAGCTGCGGCCCGGCGATGTGGTGACCTTCCTGGACAATGCCTGGCGCGTGACGGCGGATGAGACTTGACCGGCTGCGGCTGCGGGGCTTCCGGAATTACCGGGAGCTGGACGCGGATTTCGTGCCGGGGGTCAACCTGATTCTCGGCGACAACGCCCAGGGCAAGACCAACCTCCTGGAGGCCATCTGCTACCTCTCCACGGGCCGGGCCTTCCGCACCCGGAAGGAGGCGGAGCTGCTGCGCTTCGGCGCGGATTTTGCCGATCTGGAGGGGGAGATCTTCTCCCAGGGCCGGGAGCAGACCCTGCGGGCGGTGCTCTTCGCCGGCAAGCGGCCCCGGCAGCTGTACCTCAACGGCGTCAAGGAGAAGAGCTTCGGCAAGCTCCAGGGCCTTCTGACCACGGTGCTGTTCTGCCCCGAGGACCTGTTGGTGCTGAAAAGCGGCGCGGCAGCCCGGCGGCGGCTCCTGGACAGCGCCCTGTGCCAGCTGCGGCCGGGCTACGACCGGGCCTTGACGGAGTACAACCGCCTGCTGGAGCAGAAATCCGCCATTCTGCGCCAGTGGAAGGAGTATCCGGCCTGGGCCGACGCCCTGCCGGAGTTCAACCTGCGCATGGCCCAGGTGGGCGCGGTGCTCATCGGCTACCGGGCCAACTATCTGGTGAAGCTGGACCGCTGCACAGCCCGGTACCACCGGGAGTTCTCCGGCGGCGCCGAGGACCTGCGGCTGAGCTACAAAACCGTTTCCACCATTGACAATCCCCTGGCGCCCCGCCAGGAGTTGGAGCAGCGGATATTGGAACACCAGGAGGCCCACCTGCGGGCAGAGCTGGAGTCGGGCCAGTGCCTGACCGGCCCCCACAAGGACGATTTTGACGTGGTTTTGGACGAAATCAGCCTGAAGGCCTTCGGCTCCCAGGGCCAGACCCGGACGGCGGCCATCTCCCTGAAGCTGGCCGAGCGGGAAATTTTCCGGGACGACACCGGCGAAGAACCGGTGCTGCTGCTGGACGACGTTCTGTCGGAGCTGGACGCCCGGCGGCAGGATTTTGTTCTGAACCAGATCAAAACCGGCCAGGTGTTCATCACCTGCTGCGAAACCGACCGATTGACAGAAATCGGGGCGGTAACCATAATCCAAAACGGCAAAAAAATACAGGCACCCCTCGTGCCCCCTGTATAGGGGGCTGGCACGGCAAAGCCGTGACTGGGGGCCCGCAAGGGAGCGCCGCCTGTGGCGGAAGAAGCGACCGCAGCGGTTGGGCAGGCACTTGCCTTTGCACAAACGAAGTGCAGGGCAAAGGCTTAGTGCCAACCCGGGTGTACCGATAAGCAATTCTACCGATCAGCGATACAACAGCAAGCAAGAAACAACCCCCCGCCTCACTCCGTTCGGCACCCCCCTGTAGAGGGGGGACGAGGCTGTGAAGGGGGGACGAGGCTCAGGAGGAACGCCATGTACATCAACATCGGCTCGGACATGTCCGTCCGGGACAGTGCCATTCTCGGGATTTTCGACCTGGACAACACCACCTGCTCCAAGCACACGCGGAAATTCCTGGCCCAGGCCGAGGAAAACGGCCAGGTGGTCACCGTGGCGGAGGATCTGCCGAAATCCTTCCTCCTGACCAGCGAATACGGCCTGGAACGGGTCTACCTGTGCCAGTTCAACGCCGCGACTTTGGAGAAGCGGCTGAAATGAAAAGCCTCCCCTGCCTGCGCAGAGATACGGATTGCCGCGTCGCTTCGCTCCTCGCAATGACAGGGGTATTTGGCAGTCCGC
>CAMBCW010000151.1 GCA_945864925.1 uncultured Clostridia bacterium | reverse complement strand
GGCGGACATGCCCGGCAAGCAGGCCGCCGCCGCGGTGGGCCAGTGCGAGCTGATGTACGTCTATGACAAGCTGTTTTCCGAGTACCATCACGCCGTGGCCCAGCTGCTGCTGACGGCAGACGATCTGCGGGATTCCCGCCGCAGCGGCCATGTCCGGGACAGCCTGGAGCGGCTGATGGAGTTTCAGGCGCTGCCGATCATCAACGAAAACGACGCCGTGGCCACGGACGAGATCGGCATCGAGACCACCATCGGCGAAAACGACACCCTCTCCGCCATTGTGGCCCGGCTGGTGGAGGCGGACTGGCTGATTTTGCTGTCGGACATCGACGGCCTGTATACGGCGGATCCCCGGAGCCATCCCGACGCGGAGCTGATTCCTGTGGTGGAGGCTCTGACGCCGGAGATTCTGGCCCTGGCAGGCGGCGCCGGCTCCGCCCTGGGCTCCGGCGGCATGGCCACCAAACTCCGGGCTGCGGGAATCGCCATGGAGGCCGGTGTGGAGATGCTCATTGCCAACGGTGAGCGGCCGGAGGTGCTCTACGAGATTTTCGAGGGCAAGGCTGTGGGAACCCGTTTTTTGGGAAAGGGGAGAGCGGAATGACCACCAAGGAACTGCTGCAGCAGGCCAAAGCGGCGGCGCCGGTGCTGGCCCGGACGGATACGGAGCGGAAGAACCGGGCGCTGCTGGCCATGGCGGAGGCCCTGGAGGCGGAGACCGGCGCCATTCTGCAGGCCAACATTCTGGATCTGGAGGCCGCCCGGGGCCATATTTCCCCGGTGATGCTGGACCGCCTGGCGCTGAACGCCGACCGGATTCTGGCCATGGCCGGCGGCATCCGCCAGGTGGCGGCGCTGCCGGATCCCGTGGGCCGGGTCCGCAAACGGGTGGTGCGGCCCAACGGCCTGGTGATCGAGCAGGTGGGCGTGCCCATGGGCGTCATCGCCATCATCTATGAGAGCCGCCCCAATGTCACCTCCGATGCGGCGGCTCTGGCTCTGAAGGCCGGCAGCGCCTGCGTCCTGCGGGGCGGCAAAGAGGCTTTCCGTTCTGCCAACGCCATTGTGGATGCCATGCAGGCGGGCCTGGAGGCTGCCGACCTGCCGGCGGAACTGGTGCAGCTGGTGCAGGACACCTCCCGGACCAGCGCCAACGAGCTGATGACCGCCGTGGGCTATGTGGATCTGCTGATTCCCCGGGGCGGTGCGGGGCTGATCCGGGCCTGTACGGAACATGCCCGGGTACCCTGTATCCAGACCGGCACCGGCATCTGCCACGTCTATGTGGACAAGGATGCCGATCAGGCCATGGCCCTGCGAATCATCGAAAACGCCAAAACCAGCCGGCCCTCCGTATGCAACGCCGAGGAGGTCTGCCTGGTGCACCGGGAGATTGCGGCGGAATTTCTGCCCAAGCTCCGCACCCGCCTGGTGGATGACCGCATCGCTGACGGCAAGCCGCCGGTGGAACTGCGGCTGGACCCCGCTGCGGCGGCCATCATCGATGGCACGCCGGCAGGCGAGACGGATTTTGACACGGAATTTTTGGACTACATTCTGGCGGTGGCCGTGGTGGACGACGCCGACCAGGCTATCGGCCATATCGCCCTGCACTCCACGGGCCACAGCGAGGCCATCGTTACGGCCAACGCAGAGACGGCGGAGCGCTTTGCCCGGGCAGTGGACAGTGCGGCGGTGTACGTCAACTGCTCCACCCGGTTCACTGACGGCGGCGAATTCGGCCTGGGCTGTGAGATGGGGATCTCCACCCAGAAGCTCCACGCCCGGGGCCCCATGGGTCTGGAGGAGCTGACCACCACCAAGTATGTGATCCAGGGCAGCGGGCAGATCAGATGAGGGGAAGGAAGGGCTTTCTATGAACTCCACCATTGGATTTCTCGGCACCGGCAACATGGGCGGCGCTCTGGCCCGGGCGGCGGCCAAGGCCGTCGGGCCGGATGAACTTTTGCTCCACAACCGCACGGCGGCCAAGGCAGAGGCTCTGGCGGCGGAGCTGGGGTGCCGGACAGCCCGGGCGGCGGAGCTTGCCGCCTCCTGCGGTCTGATCTTCCTGGGGGTCAAGCCCCAGATGATGGCGGGACTGCTGGCGGAGCTGGCTCCGGTACTGGCGGCCCGGACTGACGATTTCGCCCTGGTGTCCATGGCGGCAGGCCTGACCATGGCCGATATCCGGCGCATGGCGGGAGGCGATTACCCTGTGATCCGCATCATGCCCAACACGCCGGCGGCGGTGGGCTGCGGCGTGATTCTCTACGATGCGGCGGAGCATGTTCCGCCGGAGGCCCTGGACCTGTTCTGCCGGAGCATGTCCCAGGCCGGAATGCTGGACCGGCTGCCCGAGGGGCTCATTGACGCCGGCAGCGCCGTGGCCGGCTGCGGCCCGGCCTTTGCCGACCTGTTCCTGGAGGCTCTGGCCGACGGCGGCGTGGCCTGCGGTCTGCCCCGGGCCAAGGCTCAGGCCTATGCGGCCCAGATGCTGCTGGGCTCCGCCCGGCTGGCTTTGGAGACGGGACGGCATCCCGGCCAGCTGAAGGACGCGGTCTGCAGCCCCGGCGGCTCCACCATCGCCGGCGTCCGGGCTCTGGAGCAGCGGGCCTTCCGGGCCGCCTGCATGGAGGCCGTGGAGGCCGCCTTCCGGCGGACAAAAGAGCTGGGGGAAATGAAATGAAAAATTAAAAATGTAAAATGCAAAATCATTTTTCATTCAAATAACAGACAAGGGCTGCAGCGAATTCGCTGCAGCCCTGTAATATTCCAAATTTAAAATTACAGATATTTGGTTACGCTCTCGGGGAGGTTGGAGACTTCATCGGAGATGGAGATGGTGAACTCCAGCTTGTTGGCCTTGCCGAAGGCCTCACACCAGGCCAGGAACGCGGCGGTTTCTTCCGGGTCCTTGGAGCCGGACAGCTTGTACAGACCGTCGATGAAAATGTGGGAAATATCAAAGTTGCCCGCATGCAGGCCGCTGATAAAGCCCTTGAGGAATGTATAGGTGCCAATATCGTATTCACTGGCATCAATCAAGCGGACGCGATAGTCAATGTCGAACGTCAGGGCGCTGCCCTTTTCGATGCAGACCATGCTGCCGGATTCAGTTTTAATAGCCGTGTTGATGGAATCGATCAGTTGCTTGGTCTTACCGGAACCCTTCAGACCAACGATTGCCTTAACCATAGGAAAGCCCTCCTTATTTGCCGTAGGGGAGACGGCACCTGCGGTGCAAACTCCCTTTTACTCATTCTAACAGCTTTGCAGCGGGAATACAAGTGTTAGTTTTGCCAAATTCTATGGTTTTGTACTGGGCATACCCATGCGATTCAGGGCGGCCAGGCGCACCCGGGAGGCATCCAGGTCGAAGGGATCCACGCCGGAGATGCAGGCGGTCAGGGCGGAGGACAGCTCAAAGAAGCAGAACAGCTCTCCCAGGGACTCCGCCGTCAGATCGCCGGCCTGCAGATCCAGAATGGGGACGCCGGCATCGTTATGGGCCTCCGTCATGGCTTGGAGCACCTGCTTCTCCACATAATCCAGATTCCGGCCCGACAGGAAGCCCAGACCGTCGTAGTCCTTCCAATCCATCTCCACCGGCACCTTTTTGGCGATGGGGGAGAAGTGGAGCACAGTTTCAAAGACGCCGCTGCGGCCGGAGGAAACCATCTGGTCCAGGGCTTCCAGGTCGCCGGGCAGGAGCACCGGCTCCGTGGACAGGCCCACGCTCTCCCGGCGCTCATGGCGCCAGACCTGCCGCTGCCACCACTGGCCAAAGGCGGCCAGATTGTGGTCAAACAGGCACAGCAGTTCCTGGCTGCGGCCTTTGCGGCCCAGGACGCTGCGGGCGGCGGCGTAGAGCCAGGCGGGATTTTCGAAGGAGCGCACGTCCATGGCGTCATAAGCTCCGGCGGCGCCCTCCAGAACGGACAGGGGATCGATTCCGGCGGCAGCCATGGGCAGCAGCGCCGCAGCCGTCAGGGCGCTGCTGACGCCGCCCAACTCCCGGGGCAGGAGGAACAGTTCATAGCCCTCCTCCTGGGCCATTTTCTGCATGGGAGAACCTGCCTGGGTGGCCACGGAGATACGCTCCTTGGCCTTGGCGCCGTATTTGCGCTCCATCATCCACCGAAGGCTCCGGGCAGAGATGTTGGGGGCCAGGGGCTTGCCGTCGGGAGAGATGATGTGCAGACTGTAGTCCCGGTCCTCCAGCAGCTGGCTCAGCTCCACCCACTGGCGGCTGGACAGGGAGCCGCCGACGAACAGCACCAGGGGCAGGTGGCCCAGCAGGTTGCGGCCGGCGCCGCAGTAGGCGTCGATGGCCGCCCGGGCGCCCTGCCATGGGCCGCCGCTGCCGCAGACCAGCAGAATATCGGAATCCGCGCAGATTTTTTCCGAGACCCGGCGGACGCCGTGGATCATCCGTGCACTGACGGTTTCCGGCGCGTGGAGCCATCCCAGGAAGCCGGGGCCGTCTGGCTTGTGGTTCTGCAGCAGGCTGTGGGCGTCGAATACCTCTTTTTCGCTGCCCAGCAGCTCCGGCAGGGTCACACAGGTCCAGACATTGGAAATATCCACATTCATCATAGGTAAGCCCCCCAAGCGTTTGAATACTATATTTTATCATGCTTTGCCCGGCTTGACAACGGAGAATTGTCGAGACGGAAGAATGCGGAATTGAGGTGTCCACTGCGCGGACGATACCGATTTTTACCGTAGGGCGGCCAGACCCCTGGCCGCCGCGTGCAGGCACTGCGATGGATGGAACCCATCTTCCAGGCTGACGTTGCCCTTCGGCGGGCTGGGTCAGCCCGCCCTACGGTGTATCACGAGCGGGCACACCGTAGGGGCGGCTATCAGCCGCCCGCGTGCAGGCACCTGAAAATCTCCGTGCGGTATTGCCTGCGGCGGGGGCAAGCCCCCGCCCTACATTTTAGATCGCGCCGTAGGGGCGGCCCGATGTGGCCGCCCGGACGGGGTGAAACCTGCATATTCATGGTTTTACGGTGAAATCTTGTGAATTTCCAAGAGGAAACAGGAAAGAGCGGTTTTGGAAACGTTTCAAAGTGTGTGAATTTATTGTGCTTTTCGACAAAAACCAGCAATGGTTTTTATTGCAAATGCAGAAAAATAAAATCCCGACAATTTGGGACTTGTTTCTTCTCACAGAGGGGTATATAATAAGGCCATCAGTTGGAAACGTTTCCAACGTATCTCAACGCCGATATCCGGCGACTATTACAACAGGAGGAACAACCATGAAAAAGATTCTCGCTTTGCTTCTGGCTCTGGTGATGGTCCTGGGTCTGGCTGCCTGCGGCAGCAAGAACGAGCCCGCTCCCGCCGAGCCCGAAAAGACCACTGAAACTCCCGCTCCCGCTGAGGAAAAGACCGAGGAGCCCGCTCCCGCCGAGGAGCAGCCCGCTGCCACCGGTTCTGTCTACTACCTGAACTTCAAGCCCGAAGCTGATCAGGCCTGGCAGGATCTGGCTAAGACCTACACCGAGAAGACCGGCGTGCCTGTGAAGGTCGTCACCGCTGCTTCCGGCGACTATGACACCACCCTGAACGCCCAGATGGGCAAGGACGGCGCTCCCACCCTGTTCCAGGTCGGCAACCAGCAGGCTCTGGCCAACTGGGACGACTATTGCCTGGATCTGACCGGCACTGCCGTTTACAACGAAATGACCACCGATGATTTCAACCTGAGAAATGACGCCGGCGAAGTCAAGGCCATCGGCTACTGCTACGAGGCCTACGGCATCATCACCAACACTGCTCTGCTGGCCGAGGCCGGCTACTCCCTGGACGACATCACCGACTTCGCCTCCCTGAAGGCTGTTGCCGATGACATCCATGCCCGCGCTGACGAGCTGGGCTTCGACGCCTTCACCTCCGCCGGCCTGGACGGCTCCTCCTCCTGGCGTTTCTCCGGCCACCTGGCCAACATGCCTCTGT
>CAMBCW010000150.1 GCA_945864925.1 uncultured Clostridia bacterium | reverse complement strand
TCTACACACTGCATATCGTCGGCAGCGTCAGATGTGTATAAGAGACAGGTAGATTCCTATGCGGAGCCAGTTATTCGCGGAAAGGACTGCCGCGATGGCAGCATCACCATTTCCGGCGGTGTGAAAGGCGGAATCCTCTATCTGCCCGAGGACGGAAGCTGGCCGCGGACATTGGATTATTATATTCCGTTCACTGTAAAGTTTGAGCATCCATCCTTGACAGAGCGCGCCCAGGTGCTGTGCTCTTCCCGCGTCCGCTCTGTGGATGGCAGAATGATTAACTCGCGAAAAGCGATGCTGCGCGTAGGATTGGGCTGCAGCCTTACCGCGTATGAGCAGACAGAGGAGCAGCTATACGCACTGCAGGAACAGCCGGAAGACCTGCAGGTAAAGAGCAGAGAATACACCCTGCAGCTTCCCTTGGAGACGGCAGAGAAGTCCTTTGTCATCAGCGATACCCTGGAGCTTCCTGCCGGACATCCTGCCATTTCTCAAATCTACAAACTGCAATGCCAACTGGATTTGAGTGATCAGAAGCTGGTAGGGAACAAGGCAGTCTTTAAAGGAACGGCCTCTTGTAAATTTTTGTATCTCTCTGCAGATCAGAATCTCCATTTATACCAACAGCAGCTGCCATTCTCGCAATACTGTGAGCTGCAAACCGATTACGATGAAGAAAAGGTAACTGTTTTTCCTGTTCTGACCGGATATGATCTGGAATTGGAGGGGCAGGAGGATGTCCGGCGCACACTGGTGACCATGCATGTGCTGGCGCAGTGCGTCGTCAACGGTACAAAGACAGTTTCCTTGATAGAAGACGCCTACTGCACCAACGGCCAGCTGTCTCCCAGTTGGAAAACCTATGCCATGGATGTCTGTCTGGATCAGCAGCATACGCTGCAAACCATTCGGCAGCATATGACCGGAGATTTTCAGGAGCTGCTGGACACGGATGTCTATGTAGATTATCCGACTGCAGAACAGGGAAATCAAACCGTCAAACTCACGGTCCCGGTTAATTTCCACGTCCTTGGTTTCGACAGCAGTCAAGGCCTCTGCGCTGTCACAGCAAAAGCGACAGGGGAGTCCGAACTGGCTTTGGACCGCCAGGCCCGCTGTACACCTGCGGCCGAGGCAGCCAGCTGCTATGCGTCCATACTTTCCGATGGCTTAGAGATCCGCTGTGAAGTCGATCTCAACACAATCTGCTATGCCGGACAGCATCTTCAGACCTTATGCAGCGGAACCACCTCAACGGAAGGGGATGACCGCAAAAGGCCGTCTGTGATCTTGAGAAAGGTTCCTCGCGACACAGAGCTCTGGGATGTGGCCAAGGCATGCAGCGCCAGAGCAGACGCCATTCGGGCGGCCAACCATCTGGAGGACGAGTGCCTCACAGAAGACCGTCTGCTGCTGATTCCTGTGGGATGAGCCTGTTCTACCATGCCATTCTGGCGCATAATCATGAAGTACAAGTCTCATTGAAACGGAGGAACGTGCTATGACAGGTGCGGCCGCAAATATTTATCAGGAAATCGCTGAGCGGACCGGGGGAGATATCTACCTGGGAGTTATTGGGCCGGTCCGCACCGGAAAATCCACATTTGTAAAACGCGTCATGGAAACTTTGGTGATTCCCAACATCGAAAATGTTTACCAGCGGGAACGTGCCAAGGATGAGCTTCCCCAAAGCGGTTCGGGAAAAACCATTATGACTTCGGAGCCCAAATTTATTCCCGAGGACGCCGTCGAAATTTCACCGGATGGCAAAGCAAAGCTCTCAATTCGTCTGATCGACAGTGTGGGTTATATGATCCCTGGCGCTCTGGGGGCAGAAGAGGACGGGAAACCCAGAATGGTCACAACTCCCTGGCACCCACAGGAAATTCCTATGACTGAAGCCGCTGAGCTGGGGACAAAAAAGATCATGGAGGATCACTGTTCCATTGGTGTGGTCATCACCACGGATGGCTCCATTCATGACATTCCGCGGGAGGACTTCGTAGAGTCGGAGCAGCGGGCAATCCAGGATATGAAAGCCACTGGAAAGCCGTTCCTGGTACTGATCAATACGACAGACCCCCAAGGTGCACCGGCGCAAAAGCTGTGCCAGCAGCTGGAACAATCCAACCAGGTGCGGTGTATGTGCGTCAATTGTCTGACATTGCAGGAGCAGGAGCTGCGTGAAATCCTTTCCGGCATCCTGTATGAATTTCCGGTTACAGAGATCCAGTTCTATTTGCCAAAATGGCTGGATGTGCTTCCGTTTCAGCATTCCATCAAAGCGGAGCTTTATGAAGCCATGCGGCAGACCGCCGGTCAAATTACGACCTTAAGCGAAGCGGAACCGTCCCTGCGGTGTCTATGCCAACTGGAGCATGTGGAGTCATTCTCCATCCGTTCCATTGATCCGGGAACCGGCCTTGTTGTTTGCGAATTGACTTTGCCTGGAGCGCTGTTCTATCAGATTTTGACCGAACGCTCCGGCTTCCAAGTGGAAAATGACGGCGATCTTCTGCGGCTTCTTGCGGAGCTGTCTAAGGTGAAGCAGGCATATGACAAGGTGTCAGGCGCCTTGGAGCAAGTGCAGGCAACCGGATATGGGATTGTTATGCCGACGCCGGAGGAAATGCGGCTGGAAGTGCCGCAGATTGTCCGAAAGGGGAGTAACTATGGCGTCCGCCTCAAGGCCAGCGCGCCGTCCATCCACATGATGCGGGCAGACATTGAGACAGAAATCAACCCAATTGTCGGGGACGAAAAGCAGTCAGAGGATTTACTGCAATATCTGCTGCAGGAATATGAAGGTGACACGGAAAAACTCTGGGAGAGCAATATTTTCGGGAAATCAGTCTATGAATTGGTCAATGAGGGTTTGGGCAGCAAACTCAAGCGCATGCCGGAAGAAGCCCGCTATAAGCTGCAGGCAACACTAAGCCGCATTATCAACGAAGGCAGCAGCGGATTATTGTGCATCATCTTGTCATAACGCAGCTACTCAAAAATACTTTATATTGAAACGTAACAAGGACCAAGGAAAACGGGATTTTCGTTGGTCCTTGTTTTCCTTGGCATGCCGGCAGGAGAGGAAGACCAAGAAAAACCAGTCTCCTTCTCGAACGCAACAAAATAAAAATTTTGTTGCGTTCGAAGCGCAAATATGATAGAATATCCTCAAACCAAAAGATTGGAGCTTTATTATGCCGGTCACAAAATATCACGACTGTCCTCAAATTCTGCGGGAGTTTCTGACGTACCACGAAACAATCAAAGGACAGTCCTCCAAAACAATTGAAGAATACTATCTGGATCTGCGAATGTTTCTGCGATTTATGGTGTTGGTAAAACATGAAATGCCGTACGATACCGCATTGGATACCATTGATATTAAAATGGTAGACATAGAATTTATCCGTTCCATTACAACACCCGACATTTTTGACTTTTTATCCTATTTGGCCAATGACCGTGTCAAATTTGAGGATTCCTCCCATGAGTCCTCTGGTATCGGCTCAGCAGCCCGAGCCAGGAAACTCTCTGCAATTAAATCTTTCTATAAATATCTTACAGTCCGCACCAAGCAGCTCTCTATGAATCCGGTACAGGACCTGGAGTTTCCCAAAATCCGTAAATCTTTACCGAAATATTTGACATTAGAGGAATGCACCAGGCTCTTAAACTCGGTTCAGGGCCCCAATGCCAAACGGGATTTTGCCATTCTGATGTTATTTCTCAACTGTGGAATCCGTCGGGCGGAATTGGTCGGGCTCAATTTGACGGATGTCTACGAAGACCGGATCCGGGTGGTTGGCAAAGGCAACAAGGAGCGCATTGTTTATATGGGCGCTGCCTGCAAACGGGCCATTGACGATTATCTGCCGGAACGGAACAAGGTTGTCTTATCGGATAACAGAGCCTTGTTTGGTTCACGGGATAAACACCGAATCAGCGTCTCAGCCGTCCATCGGCTGGTGAAAAAGCATCTTCTGGCTGCCGGCCTGGATGCAAGTCAGCTTTCTGCACATAAATTACGGCACACAGCGGCAACCTTAATGCTCTCCAATGGTGTGGACGTCAAAACCGTTCAGGAAGTATTGGGGCATGAAAATTTGAACACGACCCAGATTTATACACATATTGAAAATACGGAACTGAAAATTGCATCTGAAGCCAATCCAATTTCTAAACTTCACATTGAAAAAAAATAAAATGATAATCCGGCACAGGCAAAGAACTCCGCAAATTCTTTGCCTGTGCCGGATTATTCTAACTTTCATTTTTATAATGTAAATTCAATCGCTTCCCGAATATTCCGCACGCGGATCAATTCCAACCCCTGCGGAGCCTCTGCCTTGGCACTTCCCTGCTTTGGAATCAGGCATCGCGTAAACCCAAGGCGATGAACTTCCGAGAGCCTCTGGGACAGGTGCGAGACAGCACGAATCTCACCTGTCAATCCTACTTCTCCAATGGCAACCGTGCCGCTGTCAAATACCTTCTCTCTGTAACTGGATGCCGCAGCCAGGAGCACCGGCAGGTCGGCTGCGGGCTCGTCCAGCTGCAGGCCTCCAATCACATTGATGTACACATCACTGGAGGACAGATTCAGGCCTCCCCTTTTTTCCAGGACTGCCATCAAAAGTATGGCCCGGTTAAAGTCAAAACCGTCACAGGTGCGGCGTGGGACATTAAAGGTCGTCCGTGCAGCGAGTGCCTGGACCTCAGCCAGGACCGGCCGTGTTCCCTCCATGACACAGGCAACGCAGGTACCCGGGGCATGTGTAGGCCGGCCCGATAGAAGCATCTCAGAAGGATTCGGCACCTCCCGCAGGCCACTGTCCGCCATTTCAAAAACACCGATTTCATTCGTTGAGCCGAACCGGTTCTTGGCAGCACGAAGAATGCGATAGTTGTGTGCGCTCTCCCCCTCGAAGTATAACACGCAGTCCACCATGTGCTCCAGAACTTTCGGGCCTGCGATAGAGCCTTCCTTATTCACATGGCCTACTACAAAAACAGTAATACCGCTGCCTTTGGCCAATTGCATCAACGCCATGGTGCAGTCCTTTACCTGAGAAACGCTTCCGGGTGACGATGTGTTTTCCCGGCTGTAAAGCGTCTGAATGGAGTCCGCTATCAGCACGTCCGGCTTCATTTCCTGCGTAATCTCCAGAATCGTTCCGAGATCCGTCTCTGAAAGCAAAAACAAATTCTCAGTTTGCACGTTCAAACGGTTCGCCCTGAGTTTAATTTGAGATTCACTTTCCTCACCGGACACATACAGGACACGCAAATTTTTCCCTAAATCTGAGCAGATCTGCAAAAGCAGCGTGGATTTTCCAATGCCAGGCGCACCGCCCACCAGGACCAGGGATCCCTTCACAGCACCGCCGCCTAAGACGCGGTCCAATTCTGTTAAACCTGTATGGAAGCGGATTTCACTGTCGCAATCCACCTCCTGCAAGGTTTTAGGACGGCGGATCCCGGATTCCTGGCCTTGCTTGCCAGCCTTCACCAACGGTGCGGGTTTTTCTTCATGTTCAATGATGGTATTCCAGGCTCCACAAGCCGGACATTTTCCTTGCCAGCGTGGTGTTTCATTCCCACAAGCCGTACAATAAAAGACCGTCTTAGATTTCAACTCCTGTCTCCCCTTTTTCCAGAAACTGTGCCAGGCCGCAGCCAACGGCACAGACTAGTTTCTTTTGATATTCATCTTCCTGCAGGCGCATCGCCTCTTTCGGATTAGACAGAAAACCACATTCCACCAAAATACCGGTACAAATAATATGCTCCATCAGATAGACCGTATCCGCTCTCTTGATCTCCCGCCGATTGCCCGGGTCCAAAACGCTTCGCAGCATTTCCTGCGTCTGCTGCGCCAGCAATTTACTGCCGTCGGTATCAGCATAAAAGACCTGTGCGCCATCATATTTCGGTTCTGAAAAATGGTTTTGATGAATACTGAGCAGCTGTCTCTTATACACATCTGACGCTGCCGACGATATGCAGTGTGTAG
>CAMBCW010000149.1 GCA_945864925.1 uncultured Clostridia bacterium | reverse complement strand
AAGCATCACGGTGAACGAAACGTGCTTTTGTAGGGCACGACCACCGGGCGTGCCGCTTGCAGGCAGCTGCATCCTTTCCATCACTGCCAAACGGCGCGCCGGGGTCGTCGCGCCCTACATGCTTCTGCTGTTTCTCAGCAATGACAGGGGAAGCCGGAGGGCTGCGCGGCTTTTCATGCTTCATTTTCCTTGCCGCCGTCCCCGGGCCGTGCTATACTAGTTTTTGCTCAAAACTCTGAAACCGGAGGCCCTGTTATGGTTCGATTCTCTCCCTGTCCCGACTATTCCCCGGAGGCCTGCCGCCGGGCTGTGGCGGCTGCCGCCGGTCCTTTGGACTGGGTCCGGCCCGGTATGCGCATCGGCGTCAAGCTGAACCTGGTCCACGCCGCCCCGCCGGAGGCCGCTGCAACCACCCATCCGGCCCTGGTCAAGGCCCTGGTGGAGCTGCTGCAGGCCCGCGGGGCCACGGTGGTCCTGGGGGACAGCCCCGGGGGCCTCTATACCGCCGCCTATCTGGACCGGGTCTACCGCAGCTGCGGCCTGGCGGACACCGGGGCGGAGCTGAACCACGATTGCTCCATCGGCCAGGGGACGTTCCCCCAGGGCCAGGTCCTGCGGCAGTTCCAGTACACGGCCTGGCTGGACCATTGCGACGCCATCATCAATTTCTGCAAGCTGAAAACCCACGGCATGCTGGCCATGACCTGCGCCGTGAAGAACCTCTTCGGCACCATCCCCGGCACCATGAAGCCGGAATATCACTTCCGCTTCCCCCAGGCCCTGGATTTCGCCCGGATGCTGGTGGATCTGCAGCTGTATTGGAAGCCCCAGCTCCACCTGGTGGACGCAGTGGTGGCCATGGAGGGCAATGGGCCCACGGCGGGGTCGCCCCGGCCTCTGGGCCTGGTGCTGGGGGCGGAGAACCCCTTTCTCCTGGACGAGATCTGCGCGCCCCTGATCGGCCTGCGGCCGGAGCAGGTGCTGACCCAGCAGGTGGCCCGGGAACGGGGACTGATCCCCGACCTGCCCTTCCCGGCAGAGCTGGAGCCGTACCGCCAGACGGATTTCCGCCTGCCCCCGGCCAAGAGCACCCTGTTCCGCAGTCTGCTGCCGGGGAAGGCGGGCCGGGCCGTGGGCGCGGCGGTGCAGAAGCTCCTGTCGCCCCGGCCGGTGCTGACGCCGGAGAAGTGCGTGGGCTGCGGCAAATGCCGGGACATCTGCCCGGCCAAGGCCATCGTCCTGGAGGACGGCAAGCCCCAGATCGACCGCAGCCGGTGCATCACCTGCTTCTGCTGCCAGGAATTCTGTCCCAAGGGCGCCCTGGCGGCAAAACGAACCGCCCTGGCGCGTCTGCTGACCAGGACGGAATGAGAGCATACGTTCCTGCGGCGGGGGAAAGCCCCCGCCCTACCGCATTCGCGGGCGGACACATCGGGCCGCCCCTACGAGGGAAAATAGAAAGCTGTCCGCAGAGCGGACACCGCAATTTTACATTCTGCATTCTGCCTTTGGCAGGACAGAAAGGATGGTTTATATGGCCAAATCGGACAATCGGATCTGGGAGCTGGATGCTCTCCGGGGATTGATGATTCTGATTATGGTGTTCATCCACCTGTGCTTTGACCTGGATTATTTCCGCGGGATCGATCTGGTAAAAAATCCGGCGCTGCAGTTCTGCATGGACCACTGCGGCGTCAGCTTTGTGATTCTCTCGGGGCTGTGCGCCGTCCTGGGACGCCGCAGCGTCCGCCGGGGCCTGCAGGTCCTGGGCGGCGGCCTGATCATCACCGCCGTCACCGGCGGCATGTACCTGCTGGGCATGGCCGACCAGTTCATCGTCATCTGGTTCGGCGTGCTGCACCTGCTGGGCACCTGTATGCTTCTGTGGCCGTTGTTCCGGCGGCTGCCCACCTGGGTCCTGGCGGTTTTGGGCGCGGTCCTCGTGGCCCTGGGCGCCTGGGCGGAGACAGCGTCCTTCGGCAGCTGGTGGCTGATGCCCCTGGGTCTGATACCGCCGGGCTTCTCCTCCAGCGACTATTTCCCCCTGCTGCCCTATCTGGGCTGGTTCCTCCTGGGAGCCTGCCTGGGCCGGCTGCTGTATGGCCGGCGGCAGTCCCTGCTGCCGGACTTCCCGTCCGGCGCCTGGCCCGTCCGGGCCCTGCGCTGGTGCGGCACCCACTCCCTGTGGATCTATCTGCTCCACCAGCCGGTGCTCTACGCGCTGGTGCAGCTGCTGTAGCGGCGGCCTTATTCGCCGGGGGCGGGGTTGATGACCTTGCCCAGGTTCCAGGTGTAGGCGGCCCGGGAGGCGGCCTCGTGGCGCTCCTCCGGGCGGTTGTAGGTGGACACGGCGGTGTGGGCGCCGCAGTCGCAGCACTGCACCGTAAAGGCCCAGCCGCCCTCCTCAAAGATCGCAGCCGCGCCGCCGCACAGCGGGCAGTCCTGCAGGCTGATGGTATCAATGGAATCCATAACAGAATCCTCCTTTTGTCATTTGATTCAATGTAGCATCGCCGATGCCGGTTGTCAAGGGCATCCGCCGGGGACAAGTCCCCGGCGGAATGCAAAATGCAAAATGATAAATGCAAAATTGAGGTGTCCGCACCGCGGACATATTTTAATTTTGTCCTGTAGGGGCGGCCCGATGTGGCCGCCCGTGTGATTGCTGCGCACGGCGGTCAGGGGTCTGGCCGCCCTACGGCGTATCCTATGGAATTTCAAATCCGTCCGCGGAGCGGACACCATCATTTTGCATTTTGCATTTATCATTCTTGATTTTGGATTTTCTCCGCCAGCTCGTTGAGATATACCCAGCGGTCCATTTTTTCTTCCAGCCGGACCTCCAGCTGCTCTTTTTTCTCCATGGCCTCCTGCAGGGCCACAAAATCCGATCCGGACGCGGCAATGGCATCCTCGCAGGCGGCCAGCTCCGCCTCCAGGGCCGCGATGTCGGCGTCGATGGTCTCGTACTCCCGCTGCTCCAGATAGGAGAACTTCAGCTTCTGGGTCCGGGGCCTGGCCGGGGCCTTGGGGGCGGCGGGTTTGGGCTTCTCGGCCTCCGGCGGCTGGCGCTTGTTCAGATAGTCGCCATAGTTGCCTGTGTAGCGGGCCACCTCCCCGCCGGGGCGCACCTCAAAGATCTGCGCCGCCACCCGGTCCAGGAAATACCGGTCGTGGGACACGGCGATGACCGGGCCGGGGAAGCCCTCCAGATAGTCCTCCAGGATGGACAGGGTGGTGATGTCCAGGTCGTTGGTGGGCTCGTCCAGGAGCAGCACATTGGGGGCCGCCATGAGGATGCTCAGCAGATACAGCCGCCGCCGCTCGCCGCCGGACAGCCGGCCCACGGCCATGTGCTGCACCGCCGGCGGGAACAGGAACCGCTCCAGCATCTGGCTGGCGGAGAAGGTGCCCTCGTCGGTGCGCACCTCGGAGGCAATGTCGTGAATCAGCTGCCAGACGGTCTGGTTGGGATCCAGCTCCCGGGCCTCCTGGGTGAAATAGCCGATTTTCACCGTGGCGCCGGTCTCGATGCGGCCGGAATCCGGTGTCAGGCGTCCGGCCATCAGGTTCAACAGGGTGGATTTCCCCGCGCCGTTGCCGCCCACCACGCCGATGCGGTCGTCCCGGGTCAGGCGGTAGGAGAAGTCCCGCAGCACCTGCTTGTCCCCGAAGGATTTGCAGACGTGCTCCAGATTGAGAATCTGCCGGCCCAGGCGGCTGGCCGCAGCTCCCATCTGCACCGTGTCGTCGTACTGGGGGGCCTCCTGGTTTTTCAGGGCCTCGTAGCGGTCGATGCGCTCCTTGCTCTTGGTGGTGCGGGCCTGGCAGCCCCGGATGATCCACTGGTACTCGTGGCGCAGGATGGTCTGGCGCTTGCGCTCGGCGGCCTCGGCCATCTCCTCCCGCTGGGCCTTCAGCTCCAGGTATTTGGAGTAGTTGGCCTCAAAATAGGACAGGGTGCCCCGGCTCAGCTCGGCGATGCGGGTGGCCACCCGCTCCAGGAAATAGCGGTCATGGGTGACCATGAGGATAGCGCCGGGGAAGGCCCGGAGCTTCTGCTCCAGCCAGGCCACCATGTCGGCGTCCAGGTGGTTGGTGGGCTCGTCGAGAATCAGCACGTCCGCCGGCTGCAGCAGGGCCGCCGCCAGGGCCACCCGCTTGCGCTGGCCGCCGGAGAGCACCCCCATCCTGGCAGACGGGTCCCCGATGCCCAGGCGGCTGAGCATGGACACGGCCTCATAGCGGTGGATTTCCCGGTAGGCGGCGTCCTGGCTGGCAAACACCTGCTCCAGGACCGTCCGGTCCTCCTCCATGGGCGGATTCTGGGGCAGAAACACCACCTGGACGTTGGGGAACCGGGTCACGACGCCGCTGTCGGGCTGCTCCTTTCCCGCCAGACACCGCAGCAGGGTGGACTTGCCCGTGCCGTTGACGCCGATGACGCCGATTTTGTCTCCCGGCTCCAGATAGACGCTTGCGTCCCGGACCAGCTCCTTGACGCCGTAGTTGATGGACAGATGTTCCGCAGATAGCAGCATAGAAGGCTCCTTAAAATAGATTGAGGCGGAAGAGTCGTGGCAATCCGTTCCATCTTCCGGGGGATACGGATTGCCGCGTCGCTTCGCTCCTCGCAATGACAGGGAAAGGAAGAAAGGCACGCGCAGACCATCATTTTCGGCTGTCATTGCGAGGCCCCGCAGGGGCCGTGGCAATCCGCGTCCCCTCCTGCTGAGAAAACGGCACGAGGGCCTTGTTCCAATAATGCTATTATACCGTCTTTCGCCGCCGGAAACAAGTTGTTGATTTCCCCGGGGAGGAATGGTACACTTACCATAAAATAAGGAGTGATGTGTCATGCATTTTTACAAATATCACGGTCTGGGCAACGACTTTATCCTGACCACCGACCTGGACGGCGCCCTGGACGCCTCCCCGGAACAGGCCGCCCGGCTGTGCAACCGCCACACCGGCATAGGCGCCGACGGCTGGCTGCTGGTACGCCGGTCGGAATCCTGCAACGTGGCCATGTTCCTGTACAACTCCGACGGCTCCGTGGCGGAGATGTGCGGCAACGGCCTGCGGTGCTTCGCCAAGTTCGTCTATGACCAGGGCATCGTGGCCAAGGAGGACTTCACCGTGGAGACCCTGGCGGGGGTCATGCACGTCCATGTGACGGCGGAAAACGGACAGGCCCTGCAGATCACCGCCAACCTGGGCCGGGCTTCCCTGGAGCGCGCCGCCGTGGCCATGGTGGGCCAGGGCGTCTGCGACCGGGAGACCGTCCGGGTGCTGGACCGGGATTTCACCATCTCCGCCTGCCGCATGGGGGTGCCCCATGTGGTGGTGTTCGGCCGGGATTTCACCGACGCCGACGTGCTGAAATACGGCCCCGTGCTGGAGACCAGCCCCCTGTTCCCGGAAAAGGCCAACATCAACTTCGCCAACCTCCTGGACGCGGGCACCGTGGAGGTGCGCACCTGGGAACGGGGCTGCGGCCGGACCCTGGCCTGCGGCACCGGCTCCTGCGCCACGGCGGTGCTGTGCCACGCCGCCGGCTTCACCGGCGAGCAGGTGGAAATCCGCCTGCAGGAGGGCAGCCTCCGCATCCGCCTCACCCCGGAGGGCGTGGTCATGACCGGCCCGGCGGAGCTGGCCTTCCAGGGAGATTGGGCGGAACCGGGAGCCTGACGGCGTCCGGCTGAAACCGCCGCCACGGTTCCTTGTAAATTCGTACCTTCCGCCCTTCCGCGCCACATCTTGTGTCGGATTTTTCCTTTTGATACCAAATATCAACGATTGTTTCCGATTTGCAGTCAAATTGTTATCTTTCGCTTTACATAACCGCATTTTTGTGCTATGATGCTTCTGGTAAATAATTGTTTCGTATTTTCTGTCAAAAACGGTCATACTGCTGATAGAGCATTTCCCGGATTTGAAGAAGAATGAGGGATTTTTTTGGTTAAGTATATCATCGAGGGCGGGCGGACGCTCCGCGGAGCGGTTTACATCTCCGGCGCGA
>CAMBCW010000148.1 GCA_945864925.1 uncultured Clostridia bacterium | reverse complement strand
GTATACTCCCGGCTGCAGCTTCAGGGAGATCCGGTCCACGGCAATTTTATTTCCATACTGTTTGGTCAGTCGATCGATTTGTAATTCCATCCGTATTCCTCCGATTGTAACAGTAAATTCCGGCATACCCGGCCAGTCCCGGCAGTCAGGACCACTGCGGCAGCCAGCCACCAGCCCAGGGCCGGCTCTTCCCACCGGGACAGCTGCGCCAGCACAGCCGCGGCGCTGACCATCACGCCTGCCGCCAGCGTCCCATAGAAGCCCTCCGGCCCCCGGAAACGCCGGACGATTTCCACACCCAACAATGCGGACAGCAAATATGGCACCAGCAGATGCAGCCCCATCCGCAGAACGCTGCCCACAGCGGGCAGAAAAGCCAACAGCAGCCCCAGAGCCATCAGCCCGCTCAGGCCCAGCACCGCCATCCGCCCCAGCAGCACCGCCCGCAGGGAAAACCGCGTGGCCATCTCCAATTCCTCCATGCCATAGCGGGCCGAGCGGCCCAGCTCCGCCGTCAGAGCTGTGGCAAAGAAAGGAGTCAGCGCCGACAGACACCAGAGCAACTCCCCATCCGCCGATCGGCCAACTGCAAAGGCGGCGGCCAGAACCACCGCAAACAGGCCCCAGACCCATTTGCGGATATATCGGCCCTGCAGAGTCACAAACGCCAAGCATCCTATTTCTCTGTGGGGCAGCCGGCTCAAAAAATCTGATTTTCCTTCCGGCGGCGGCGCTGCAAAGGCCTGCCGCAGGGCTTCCTGTTGTTTTCGGTTCATTCCCAATTCTCCTTTCCCAGAAATTCCCGCAGCTGCCGCAGGCTCCGTTCTGTTCTGCGATAGACGGCAAATCGGGAGATGCCCATCAGTCTTGCCGCCACACCCACGGGCACCTCGTTGACGCAGCGCAGCAGAATCAGTTCCCGGTCCTCTTCCGGCAGCTGATCCAGGGCCCGCTGCAGATCTGTCCGCAGGATGATCGCGTCCTCCGGCCCCGGCCGGGACAGTTCGTCCTGCAGCGGCTCTGCGCCCTTTTTCCGCCAATGGTCAATGCAGAGGTTGCGGGCCGTCACATATAAATAGGCCTCTCCCCCTTGCCGGCCGCTGTCCAAATAGCGAAGGAAGGCCTCCTGGGTTACGTCCTCCGCCAGCTGCCGGTGGCCCAGCTTGAAATAGCAGTAGCGGTAGAGTTTGTCATACTGGGCTTCGTAATCCACAGAACCCCTCCCTTCATCCGGTATAACGAATCAGGCCGCACCTATGTGCGGCCTGTTGAAAATATTTCAATAATAAATCTGCCGGCTGCCGGAGATGGCCTCCCGGGTACATTCATCCAGCCAGGCCAGCGCTCCGGTCAGATCTCGGTCGCGGATGTGCGTCCAGAGGCGGCGGCTGGTCTCATAGAGCATGGAGATGCCATGCAGACGGCAAAAGCGCTCCCACAGAACAAAAATGGAAGAATAGAAGGAGCGGAAAATCAGCGGCAGGAGGGTGTTGCCGCTGAGCATGGCCAACTCGTGCTGAAAAGCAAACGCAGCTTCCGCCGCTTCAGCGTTGGAGGCCGCCTGGCCAATGGCCTCCGCCTTCTCCTCCAGCAGGGCCACATCCTCATCGGTGGCGCGGGGAATGATGCAGGTCAGCGCCAGCCGGTCCAGCGCGTCCCGCACCTCCAGGATGGAGCGGACCTCGTCCTCCCGCAGGCGGCCGCGGTTATAGGTCATAATGGACTTCAGGGTTTCCAGGGTTCCGGTGCGGCGATAGTCCGTGACGAAAGTACCCACCCGGGGGCGGATTTCCAGGAATCCCCGGCGCTCCAGCTCCACCACGCCGCTGTTGACCACCGCCCTGCTGACACCCATGGACTGCGCCAGCTGGCGCTCCGGCGGCAGCTGCGTGCCCACAGGCAGTTCACCGGAAAAAATCATGGCCTCAATCCGGTCGATAAACAAATCCCGCAGCGACGGGGATACCAATTTTTCGAATTCCATAGCGCCTCCTGGCTGTGGTATGACCACATACCACAGAAATCTTTTTGACCATTATAGCAAAATATTTCCAGAATTTCAACAGTTTTATCCAATATTTCCTGGACTATTTCTTGACAGATTGTGCATTTTCGTGATAGATTATCAGTAGATACAAGAATATCGATTATCTGGCACAGCCAGAAGAAGCAGGAGGGATCCCATGGCATCCTTCAAAACCATAGAAGTGAAGGAACGCGTTTTTGCAGAAAATGACCGGCAGGCGGACACGCTGCGGCAGCAGCTGAAGCAGGAAAAGACATTCCTGCTGAATCTCATGTCCTCCCCAGGCGCCGGCAAGACCACCACCTTGTGCCGCACCATTGAGGCTCTCCGAGACCGGCTGCGGCTGGGCGTCATGGAAGCGGACATCGATTCCGATGTGGACGCCCGGACCATCTCCGACGCCGGCGTCCGGGCCATTCAGCTGCACACAGGCGGCATGTGCCACCTGGATGCGGCAATGACCCGCCAGGGACTGGAGGCCTTCGGCACCCAGGATCTGGATCTGGTAATTCTGGAAAATGTGGGCAATCTGGTCTGTCCGGCAGAATTCGACACCGGCGCCGTCAAAAACGCCATGATTCTTTCGGTGCCTGAGGGCCACGATAAGCCGCTGAAGTACCCCTTGATGTTCCAGGTCTGCGACGTGCTGCTGATCAACAAAATCGATGTGCTGCCATACTTCGACTTTGATCTGGAACTGGTCACCCAATACGCCCGGATGCGCAACCCCAAGCTGGAGACTTTCCCCATTTCCGCCAAAACCGGAGCAGGAATCGACGCCTGGGCCCAATGGCTCCTGGCCCAGGCGGAAGCCTGGAACGAAACCACACAGAAAGGATGAGGTGCATGTCCAACTACAATCCCACACCCTATACGCCCCCGGAGACCATGCGCAAGAGTGAAAAGGTTCTGGCCCTGGCCCAGATGATCACTGACCGTTTGGGCCGGAAGCTGGACTACAGCGACCCGGAATACTGGGGTCTGGAGGCCGTCACCACCGATGAAATGGCGGAAGTCGCCCTGAAAATGGAGGTCCGGAAACCCAAAACGCTGCAGCAGATTGCGCTGCTTACCGGCAAGGATCCCAAAAAGCTGGAGAAGCTCCTGTTTGACATGGCCATGGCCGGCATCGTCGAATACAACTGGGAGAATCTCGACGGCAAAAACCCAACCCACGAGAAGCGCTATATCGTGCCGCGTTTCGTCCCGGGCAGCGCCGAATTCACCAACATGAATGAGCAGCAGCTGGAACAGTATCCCCAGCTGGGCCATTTCTTTGAGCGCATGACCTTCGAGCCCCTGGAAAAGGTCACGCCCATGGTGCCCCCCGGCGGAGCAGGCATCGGCATGCATGTGATTCCCGTGGAAAAAGCCATCGAGGCAGAGAGCACCGCCATTGGCCTGGAGCGCATTTCCTACTGGCTGGACAAATATGAGGGCAAATACGCCGCCTCTCCCTGCTCCTGCCGCATGTCCCGGAAGGTCTATGACGAGGGCTGCGCCGACGATGTGCGGGACTGGTGCGTGGCTGTGGGCGATATGGCCGACTACATTGTGGAAACCAACCGCGGACACTATATCTCCAAGGAGGAGGCCCTGGAAATCTTCCGCAAGGCGGAGGAGAACGGCTTTGTCCACCAGATCACCAACATCGACGGTGAGGAGAAGATCTTTGGCATCTGCAACTGCAATGTCAATGTCTGCTATGCCCTGCGGACCTCCCAGCTGTTCAACACTCCCAACATGTCCCGCTCAGCTTACATCGCCAAGGTGGATCCGGAAAACTGCGTGGCCTGCGGCCGTTGTGTGGAATACTGTCCCGCCGGCGCCGTAAAGCTGGGCCAGAAGCTCTGCACCAAGGACGGTCCTGTCCAGTACCCCCGGCAGGAGCTGCCCGACGCCGTCAAATGGGGCCCGGAGAAGTGGGATCCTGACTACCGGGACAACAACCGGATCAACTGCTACGACACCGGTACGGCCCCCTGCAAAACCGCCTGTCCTGCCCATATCGCTGTCCAGGGCTACCTGAAAATGGCAGCCCTGGGCCGGTATACCGACGCCCTGGCCCTGATCAAGAAGGAGAACCCCTTCCCTGCCGTCTGCGGCCGGGTCTGCAACCGCCGCTGTGAGGACGCCTGCACCCGGGGTACTGTGGATCAGGCCGTAGCCATCGACGAGGTGAAGAAATTCATCGCGCAGAAGGACCTGGACGCGGAAACCCGCTATATCCCTCCGGTGGTGCAGCCCTCCCTCCGCGGCCCCTGGCCCCAGAAGATTGCCATCATCGGCGGCGGCCCCGCCGGTCTCAGCTGCGCCTATTATCTGGCGGAAAAGGGCTATCACCCCACTGTGTTTGAGAAGAACGAAAAGCCCGGCGGCATGCTGGTCTACGGTATTCCCAGCTTCAAGCTGGAAAAGAACGTGGTGGAAGCCGAAATCGATGTGCTGCGGCAGATGGGCGTGGAGATTCGCTGCGGTGTGGAGGTCGGCAAGGACGTGACCATCGCCCAGCTGCGGGAGGAGGGCTATCAGGCCTTCTATCTTGCCATCGGCTGTCAAGGCGGCCGCCGGGCCAATGTCCCCGGTGAGGACGCCCAGGGCGTTATGACCGCTGTGGACTTCCTGCGGCTGGTGGGCGGTGACGAGTCCCATCGGGTGGAGGGCCGGGCTGTGGTCATCGGCGGCGGCAACGTGGCCATCGATGTGGCCCGGACTGCCAGCCGGTGCGGCGCCCAGGCCGTGTTCCAGTTCTGTCTGGAATCCCGGGCGCAGATGCCCGCTTCCAAGGAGGAAATCGATGAGGCCGAAGCCGAAGGCATCCAGATCAGCTGTGGTTGGGGCCCCAAGGAAATTCTCAGCGAGAACGGCCAGGTCACTGGCGTGGTACTGAAGAAGTGTGTCCGGGTCTTTGACGCGGAAGGCCGCTTCTCCCCCGCTTACGACGAGAACGACACCGTCACCGTCCCCTGCAGCCATGTGTTCCTGAGCATCGGTCAGAGCATTCTCTGGGGCGATCTGCTGGCCGGAACCCGGGTGCAGTTGGGCCGGGGCAGCGGCGCGGTAGCCGACCCTCTGACCTATCAGACAGCGGAGCCGGACATCTTCGTGGGCGGCGACGTCTACACCGGCCCCAAGTTTGCCATCGACGCCATTGCCGCCGGCAAGGAGGGCGCCATCTCCATTCACCGCTTCGTCCAGCCCCACAGCAGCCTGACCATTGGCCGCAACCGCCGGCAGTTCAAGGAGCTGGACAAGGACAACGTGAAGCTGGAGCAGTACGACACCGCCTCCCGGCAGACTCCCGGTCTGGACGAAACCGTTGACCACAGGAAATCCTTCCGGGACGCCCGGCTGCCCTTCACCGAGGAGCAGGTGAAGATCGAAACAGCCCGCTGCCTGGGCTGCGGCGCCTCTGTGGTGGACCCCAACAAGTGCATCGGCTGCGGCCAGTGCACCACCAAGTGTCAATTTGACGCCATCCACCTCCACCGGGAACTGCCCAAGGCCAGCCGCATGGTGCGCACCGAGGACAAGATGAAGGCCATCCTGCCCTACATGCTCAAGCGGGAACTGAAAATCAAGTTCACCGGGAAAAAGAAATAAGCCATGCACGAGCTGGGAATTGTCAAACATGTGATCCAAACCCTGGAGCAGGTGGCCCAGGCGCATCAGCTCACCACCATTTCTTCCGTCACCCTGGAGATCGGGGAGGTCTCCGGGGTTCTGGGAGACTATCTGACGGATTGCTGGAAGTGGGCCGTATCCAAGACAGATTTGCTGCAGGGCGCGGCTCTGCGCATCGAATCCCTGCCTGCCGTAACCCTCTGCCGGGCCTGCGGCGCGGAGTATGAGACAGTCCGCTACGGGAAAACCTGCCCCCACTGCGGCAGCGGGGAAACCCATCTGCTCCGTGGCACGGAGCTGAATATCAAAGAAATCGAAGTTCCGGAGTAAAAAGAAAGAAAAGGAGAACAAACGTATGCTGTTTCAAATCTATGGGAACAATGCCGGCTGGCAGCTGCTGGGCT
>CAMBCW010000147.1 GCA_945864925.1 uncultured Clostridia bacterium | reverse complement strand
GGTCCACTGTGTCCGCACGGTTTCCCACCCGTGTGGGTCAGCGTGTGGGTCGGAATTCTGCACCAGTCCACTGGAGAAGATCACTGGCGTGAACACATTTCGCACCCATAGGCCTTCCAGGCTGGAAGGGGAAATGTATAAATAGACTAGCTTGGCGTCCTCAAGCCAGAGAACACAGATAGTCATGCTGCCCTGCCGGGACGGCGTGTACCGTACCGTCGGGGAGAAGAATCTCCGCCGGAACCGGCGTATCAACATAGACTGTTGCTTTGTTCTCTGTCGCCTGCCACGACACGCGAATCTCTCCTGCACGGGAGCGGTAGCTGCCGGAGACGCGGCCCAGCCGCAGGTCCACAAAGGGGCGGATTCTCACCGCTTGGAAGCCTGGTTCCGCGGGTTGGATGCCCAGAATGTACTGGTAATAGA
Source organism: uncultured Clostridia bacterium (assembly GCA_945864925.1). GTDB lineage: Bacteria > Bacillota > Clostridia > Oscillospirales > Oscillospiraceae > Avoscillospira. The sequence goes on along the minus strand of CAMBCW010000147.1, from coordinate 5,651 downwards.
ATTTCCCTACGCTGCCGAAGGAATAGTGGTTGAAGGATACCATATTGTCTCCGGACATCTGGGTTTCGTTGACCGTGCCGTCGGGCCGCAGGGCGTCCCAGCGTTCCCAGGTGGTGGTCGCACCGTGTTGGACCTGGTACATCCAGCCGGGGCAATCCTCCTGCAGCAGAAGGTCATAGGCAAGCTGCGCCTGGCCGTTGTCCGCCAGCAGGGGCAGGATATGCTCCGTGGCAAAGAAGCCGGTCTGCATGCCCTCGGCTTTGATTTTACCCACCAGCTTCGCAAATACCTTGTCCCACAGGTCTCCCTTAGGGATGACCATTTGAAGGGCCATCACATAGGCGCCCTGATAGTCGTCCTTCATGGTCCCGTCGCCGTTGACAAAGGCCTGGAGATAGGCGCTGCGGCTGCGTTCCAGTTGGGCGGCATACCAGGCCGCATCCTCCGGTTTGCCCAGATGGTCCGCCGCCCAGGCCATGATCCGCAGATCGTTGACCACAAAGGCGTTGGAGACCGGCCCATTGTGCATGGCCATAAAGGCCACGTCCCGGCCCATGGCCAGCCAGTCGCCCAGACTGACGCCCAGCCACAGATTTTGGCCGCCCATATGCCGGATCTCACATTCCACGAAGGCCTTCATGCTGTCATACTGCTCTTTGAGGTACCGGTCCGTTCCGTATTGCCGGTACAGCAGTTCCGGAACGATGCAAACGCAGTTGCCCCAGCCCAGCATACTCATAAAGCCGATGCCCTGCTTCCCCGGAGGCGCCGGAATGGTGGGCGCTACATAGCCTTCGGTGTTATCCATCTGACTGTAGCGGATGTCCTTGAGGAACTTGGCCCAGAATGCCTCGGTATCAAAGTTATACGCGCCGGTACAGGCGAATACATGGCCGTCGCCGGTGTAGCCCATGCGCTCATCCCGCTGGGGGCAGTCGGTGGGCACCTCGATATAGTTTGACTTCTGGCCCCAGATCTGGTTCTCGTACAGCTTCTGCACCAGAGGGTTTTCGCATTGAAATTGGCCGGTGCGCTCCATGTCGGAGTAGACGGCATAGGCGGTGATCAGACCGTCCTCATATTCCACCCCGGAGAGCTCCGCGTAGCGGAAGCCCATGTAGGTGAAGCGGGGACGGTATTTCTGCGTTGTTTCCCCTTTGTAATAGACCAGCTCCGCCTTGGCCTTGCGCAGGTTGGCGGTGTAAAGGCTGCCGTCGGCGTTGAGAATCTCCCCATGGCGCAGCTTTAAGGATGCACCGTTCATATGGGCCGGGTCAATTTCAAGTACGCCGGCAAAATTCTGGCCGAAGTCCAGAATGGTCACATCGCCGCGTCTGGTCACAGCCTGCACCGGCAGCTGTTCACGCAGGCGGACGCACATGGCGCTTTCCTCGATAACCGCGGGCACCGGGCCGTCGAACTTCACCGGCGGGTAAACTTCCCGGTCAAAGCCACCGGCGTGGAAAACTTCGCCGTCATAGAGACCGGCGTACTCATACGGGCTGGCAGCAGCCTCCACCGAGGGGTCGTCGGAGCAGAGGGTGTGCACGCCGGTCTCGTCCTCCACGGTCAGAATCCAGGAGACGGCGGGCCGCTCCCCGTAGATCTGCACCTTGTTATCAAAGGTGAACCGGCCGCAGTACCAGCCCTGGCCCAGATAGACCGTCAGGACGGACCCGTCCCGTACCATCTGCGTCACGTCATAGGTCTGACAATGGAGATCCCGGGGATAAAAGGTGAAGCCCGGCGTCAGAAGGGCGTCGCCAACCTTGACGCCATCCAGTTCGGCCTCATAGACACCCAGGGCGGTAATGGTCAGTGTCGCTTGTTTGACTTGTCCGGCGGGAATTGCCTGCCGGAACACCTCCACAACGCCTTCCTCATAGGGACGCTTCGTGGTGATAAAATGGTTGTTCAGTTCCATGTCATACTCTCCTGTTCAGATATGCCGCACTGACCTGAGCGCTTTTCAGCGGATCCTTGTCCACCCAATTCCGGTGGCTTTCCAGAATCACTGCTTCCACGCCCGCTGCTTTGGCTTGCTCCATCAGCGCATCCAGCGGCAGGTTGCCGGTCCCAAGCTCCACAGAATCGGTTTTCAGGATGGGCGTCATGGAGGGACCGGACACGCGGCTGCCCCGGTCGTTGATGTGCCAGAGCTTCATGCGAGGTCCTAAACGTTTCATCCAACCATGGGCGTCCGCACCGGCTTCTGCAAACCAGTAGGAGTCGAATTCAAAATTGACATACGCCGGGTCTGTTTCCGTCAGCAGGATGTCATAAGCGGTCTGGGTGTCATTGACCCGGCGCAGCTCGCAGTTGTGATTGTGGTAGAGCAGTTCCACACCCTGCGCATGCAGCTCCCTGCCTACCGCGTTCAGTCGCTTAGTCAGCTCCCGGACAGCAGCCTCATCGCCGTAATCAAACCGGTACATGCCGGTGATGACGATATACTGGGTTCCAAAGGACTTGGCTTCCTCTGCCGCTGCCTTTGCGTCCCGTTCCACAGTGCCCAGATCCAGGTGCAGGCTTACCACCTGCAAGCCCGCTTCCCGCACCAGGGCATGCCAGTCGAGCTGTCCGCCCTTGCCTGTGGGCATACCGGCAGCCTTGGTCAGCAGCCGCACCATCAGACCGGTGGGATGGATCATAAAGCCGCACAGCTCGATTCCGTCATAGCCGGCCTCCTTCAGGGTGCGCAAGGTGTTCCGGGCCTGTTTTTCGCTGTTCAGTACCGTTCCCAGCATAAACTGCTGGATGGCTTGCATTGCCATAGTCTCACTCCATTTCCATCACACAGCCGGGGGTAACGCCGTTTTCGTTGAAGCTGTCCACCCGGATGAAATATTTCTGCCCCTTGATGAGGGTGGAGAGGACGACCCGATTTTCGTCGTAGACCAGCCAGCTCTGATACAGCTTGTCCGGCGCAGTGCCGTAACGCACGTTGCAGCCCTGGGCATTTTCAAGGGGCTGCCAGCTTACCACCGCATCCAGGTCTCCCCGGCGGACAGCCGATGCCCGGGCCTGGGCAGGCTTTTCGCCCTGGCCGTTCCCGAAGACCCGCAGTCCGCTGATCCGCAAAGGCTGTCCGTAGGGAAGCGCCCCACCGGTCACCCGGACAAACCGGGCGGTCACCCCATCGGGGTACTCATAGTAACCGTTGACACATTCCCGTGCCACATTTTCGAGCAGCTGCCAGTTCCGGCCGTCATCACTGACCTCGATGACGTAATGGGACAGCTGCGGCTCCAGCTCTATGTGACGGGTATGGCGGACGTCGCCGTAGCTGTCCGCCGGGAAATCCACGACGACTTGCTCGTCGGCCAGATTTACCTGGATGGCCCGGATGTCCTGGGAACTGCCCAGATCCACCGCCAGCCACTGGCCGGGGGCGCTATCGGCGGCGCTCCACCAGGTGCGGATATCCTCGTTTACCGCCAGCTCCGGGCTGCTGCCCGGGGCCGTGGAGGAGGCGGAAACCGGCTTCTTGTAGGAAAGGAGCATCCATTCCGGCTCCAAAGCAGCGGCGTCAAATTTTCCGCTGGGGATTCGGATGGGATAGTCGGCGAAGTTCTGATTGCAGAACAGCACGCCGTCCTGGTCCACTCCGGCGGGGAACAGGCCCACCCGGCGCTCGAAGTCATAATTGACGCTGACGCGCATGGTGGAGGCGTGCCAGAGGTTTCCAAACGCATCTTCGATGGTGCTGCCGTGGCCCGCGCCGGTGATGAAGCCGCCGGGCTTGGCGGAGAAGGGGTTGCTTTTTTGCAGGGTGAAGGGACCCAGGGGGCTGTCGCTCACATAGACGCCGTCCGCGTAGGTGTTAAATTGGGTACCGGGGCAGGCGTACTGCAGATAATACCGGCCCTGATGCTTCGTCATAAACGCGCCCTCGATATAGGGTTTCCCGATGGACAGGAACATTTTCGTCATGGCCTCGGCGGAATAGTTGCCCATCTGGGCCATACCGGCGGGGAATTCGATTTTCTGCGTTGCGGGATTGAACATGGCTTTCAGATGCTGATAGACCACGCTGTGCTCCAAATCTACCACGCCGTTGTCTCCGGGTCGCTCATAGCCCAGCTCCGTCTCCCGGCCGAAGATCAGCTCCCGTTTTTCTCCTATGGGCTCCATGGTCTCGGGGTTCAGCTCTACGCCGTAGATGGGGTCGGTATTGGTACAGCCCCAGTAGAAATAGACCCGGCCGTCGTCGTCGCAGAAAATATCCGGGTCCCAGAAGTCGAAGGGCGCGGACACCTGGGTAAATGGATCGTGAAGGGGATCGGCGCTGCGCAGAATGGGACAGTTTTCGTCCCGGCGGCTGGCGCAGAAGTACAGGTATTCGCCGACCTGCCGCACATCGGGGGCGTAGTCATAGATCAGCAGGTCCGGCGCGGCATGAAACTGCCAGTTCAGCAGATCTTCACTGTACCAGAAGCCGGCGGACATGGACACAAACAGGTAGTACAATCCCTTGAAGCGCACCAGGGTCGGGTCAGCTCCCTCCCGGAAGCCGCAGACCCGGGGGCCTTCCTTCATATGCTGATAGCGGTAGCCAAGATCCAGAGGATTGCAATAGGTTTGTTTCATGGCAGAACGCTCCTTCCGGCGGTCAGGACTTCTTGATGCGCTGGAGAATGCGGTTGAGCTGCTGAATGCTTTCCGGATCCGCGCCGCCCTGCTTCAGCAGGCTCAGAAGAGTCATGCGGCCCATCATCCGCTGCAGGGCCGGATTGTCCTTGACGGCATCGGCCACATCGCCCCGGCTGGCGGCGCCCTGGGCCATCATCCGGTCGATGATGGCGCCGGCCTCGGGATTCTGCCGGATCTCGCCCAGACGGTCGGAGACGGAATAGCAGGTGGGGTCCAGGTCATCCTGGTCAAACCAGTTGACCACATTCTGCCGGTTGGACATGCTGTAATCGGGGTTGGGGGCGGCGGCTCTGCGGACCAGGATGACGCTGGAATAGCCCTGGGCCCGGGCCTCTACGGTGTGTTCGCCGGTGATGGGGACCCGGAATTGGAACACCCGCTTGCCGTGTTCCGTTGCAAACAGCTTGCCGTCTACGTAGAGGGAAACCTCCGGGAAGTTGGAGTAGACCTTCACCTCCGTCACATCCTCCGCCCGGTCCACATACCGGCTGCCGCAGATGTGTACCACCGGCTCCTTGCTCCAGGCGGCTTTGTAGAGGTAGAAGGCGTCCTTTTTCGTCTGGCGGTCAAAGGTCACCAGACCTTTCTGATTCTCACCGTGCTTGCCGCCCTCATCCCGGCCGTCGGCGGCAAAGTCAAAGAGGTTCCACACATGGGTGGCCCACAGCCAGGGCCGCTGCTCGATCATATCCAGGATGTGCTCATGGTACACGGCCTGATAGGATTCGGTGTAGTCGCCTTTTTCCGGCCGGCTGCTCTGATACTGGGGATTGGCGTCGGCGCCGTACTCGGAAAAACCGATGCAGCGGTCCGGGTACTTGGCATGATACTCGTCAAAGAACTCGTCGTTCTGCTCCAGCTCGCCCAGGTACCAGCCGAAATAGAGGTTGTAGCTGTTGACGTCGGGAATCTCCAGAATGGGGCTGTCCGTCTCCAGCATAAACACGTCGGCCATGGTAGTAGGCCGGGTGGGATCCAGCCGGTGGCACAGGTCGTTG
>CAMBCW010000146.1 GCA_945864925.1 uncultured Clostridia bacterium | reverse complement strand
ACACACTGCATATCGTCGGCAGCGTCAGATGTGTATAAGAGACAGTTCTTGGTCAGGACAACGGCGCCCTTGACCACGCCCAAAGCGTCAATCTCTTTTCCGGGGATATAGTCAATATTTAGCAGCTTCATCCGATTCACCTCGATCAATTTCTTTCATTCGTTCCCGCAATGCCAGGAGAATGCCTCCCAGAACGCATACCAGGGGAATGCCGATCAGCAGCAGGATGGGCCAGGGGATGGGATCATAGAACCATGCCCAGATAAAAAAGCCCGACAGTGCCGCCACAAAAGCCATGCAGACAGCGGCAGCGATAATCGGCCCGGTTTTTTTCTTCTGCTTGTCGTTGGAAACATTCATAAACCGCGTACCAGCCTCCTCCATTTGTGCCATAAGGCTTTCCCAGGCATCCACGTCCAAGGCTGACAGAGAGACGCCGCTGTCTCCCAGCTCCTGGCAGACTACCTGGATCTGGTTGAGGTTGCGCAGCTGCCGGTTCAGATAGATTCCATGACGGCACATGCAGTCCTGCAAGGACAGTGCGCCGCTCTGGAGCTTCCGGATTTCCTCAATGGGGACGGAGAGCTTTCGCAGCAGGCGGATCATCTGCAGAGTCCGCACGTCTTCTTCCGAGTAGTCCCGGTAGCCGTTGCCCTGCTCCCGTCTGGGGGAGAGCAGACCCTGCTCTTCATAGAAACGGATGTTTTTCTTGGCAATACCAACTGCTTTTTCCACCTCATTGATGCGCATGGACCTCACCTCTTGTTTATTTTATACCTTCCAGCAGGTAGAAGGTCAAGAGGGAAAAAGCGATTATGACTATCGGTTTTCATAAGCGATCGCGAATTTTTTGCAAGTGTTCAAAGAACGCTGTCATTGCGAGCCAGTGCGCACACTGGCGCACCCCAGGGTGGCCTCTCTTGCCCCGCACCCAGCCCTCTTCCTTGCATGTCATTGCGAACCAGTCCGCAGACTGGTGTGGCAATCCGTACCCCTACCTGCGGGGCAATTCACCTTCTGGCAATCCGTTCCCCTCTGCACAGACCGATTTACGGGAGCACTCAGATACTTACAGCCTTTGGGATACGGATTGCCACGTCGCTTCGCTCCTCGCAATGACAGTGCGGCACAGTACCCCGTCATAATAATGCGCATGCTTACGAAAGCCGATCATCATAAAAGCGATTTGACGTATTAAAGAAAAAAGTCAAGTTTTGCCTTGACAACCGGATTCCGGTGTGATAAGATATCGTCAATCTCGACAAATACGATGAAGGAAATTTGCCATAGTCGAAGCGTTTCAGAGAGCCGGCGGTTGCTGCGAGCCGGTACCGACGGCTTTGTGCAGTCTGATTCCTGAGTGGAGTGCCCCAAAGTTTCGATGAGTAGGGTGCTACGGCTGCCCCGTTACAGGCTAGAAGCTTGCTGGAGCTTCGAACAAAGTGATCGTCCATCCTCAGGATGCGATAATCAGGGTGGTACCGCGATAATTCGTCCCTGAAGCCGGAACGGCTTCAGGGCTTTTTTTCTACCACGGTCGATGAGATTCAGATAAGGAGGAACCCATGCAATGCAAATGACAGGCGCGAAGATTTTGATGGAATGCCTGCTGGAGCAGGGAGTAGACACCGTTTTTGGTTACCCCGGCGGCACCATTCTGAACGTCTATGACGAGCTTTACAACTACGAAGGAAAGATCCGGCATATCCTGACGGCCCATGAGCAGGGTGCGTCCCATGCCGCCGACGGCTATGCCCGTTCCACCGGCAAAGTGGGTGTGTGCTTTGCCACCTCCGGCCCTGGCTGTACCAATCTGGTGACCGGCATTGCCACAGCCTATATGGACAGCTCTCCCGTGGTGTTCGTCACCTGCAACGTGACGGAAAACCTCATTGGAAAGGATTCTTTCCAGGAGGTGGATATCACCGGCATCACCATGCCGATTACCAAGTGCAACTATATTGTCCGTGACGTCAACCAGCTGGCTGATATCGTCCGGGAGGCTTTTGCCATCGCCCGGGGCGGCAGGCCCGGCCCGGTGCTGATTGACATTGTGAAGAATGTCACAGCGGAGACTGCCGAGTATACGCCGCTGAGCCGGGAGGAGCATGCAAGCCAGGGCCGCTTGGGCGCGCTGGTGAAGCGGGCCTCCCATGATCTGAAAATGCCGGAACCGGACCTGGGGGATGTGGAAATTCTGGCGGACATGATCCGCAAGTCCTCCAAGCCGCTGCTGATCTGCGGCGGCGGTGTGGTACGCGGTCGGGCGGATCAGGAGTTCAATGTCTTTGCGGAACGCATCGATTCCCCGGTGGCCATCACTGTCATGGGTGCCGGCGGCTTCCGCGGCCGCAATCCGCTGACTACCGGCATGATCGGCATGCACGGCTCCCAGGCCTCCAACATGGCAGTGGACGCCTGCGACCTGCTGATTGCCGTGGGCTGCCGCTTCTCTGACCGGGTGGCTTTGGATCCCAAAACCTTTGCCAGTCAGGCAAAGGTGGTCCAGATTGACATTGACCGGTCGGAAATCAACAAGAATGTGGAGACGGACCACCATATCATCGGAGACGCCAAACGGGTGCTGCAGCTGCTGCTGGAACGGCTGGATCAGCAGCATCATGAGGAATGGAAACAGTATGTGTTCTCCTTTAAGACCGAGACGGAATATGACGAGGCCGGCAATACCCTGACACCCAAGCAGATTTCGGATGTCATTGCCCGCCTGTGTCCCCAGGACACCATGGTGGCGACCGATGTGGGCCAGCATCAGATGTGGGTGGCCCAGCATTTCCACTATGACTATCCTGGCCAGCTGCTGACCTCCGGCGGCTTCGGTACCATGGGCTTTGGTCTGGGCGCGGCCATCGGTGCCCAGGTGGGCAACCCGGATAAAACGGTGATTCATATCACCGGTGACGGCAGCTTCCGCATGAATTGCAATGAGCTGGCCACGGAGTCCTACTATAACCTTCCCATCATCACCTTTATATATAACAACCAGGTTCTTGGCATGGTTCGCCAGTGGCAGCACCTGATTTATCACGAACACTATTCCCAGACCACCCTGGATCGCGCCCCGGATTTTGTGAAGCTGGCCGAGGCCTATGGCCTGGGCGGCAAGCGGGTCTGCACGGTGCCGGAGCTGGAGGAAGCCGTCCGGGAGGCGCTGGCCTGCGGCCATGGCTATGTCATCGACTGCGCCATTGACATGGATGAAATGGTCCGTCCCATGGTCCCTGGCGGCGGCCGCATTACGAACTTCCTGGTGGATTAAGGAGGCAGCTATGGATCAAGTTGAAAGACGTTCCCTGTCCGTTCTGGTGGACAATGAAGCCGGCGTCCTGTCCCAGGTGTCCCGGATGTTCTCCAGAAAGGGGTATAATATCGAATCTCTGGCGGTGGGTACCACGGACGATCCCAAGGTATCCCGAATTACCATTGAGGTTCTGGCGGATGAAAAGCACACCAATCTGCTGTGCAACCAGCTGCGCAAACTGCTGCCGGTGCATTCGGTCAAACTGTTGAATCCGAATAATTCCATCCGGCGTGAGCTGATTTTGGTCAAGGTCAATGCGGATTCCAGTGAGGCCTGCAACCGCGTGATTCAGATCGCCAATATTTTCCGCGCGTCGGTGATCGACGTCTCCACCACCACCCTGACCCTGGCGATGATCGGTGAGGAGAGCAAGGCGGAGGCCATTGTCAATCTGGTCAAAGAGTTCGGCATCCTCGAGCTGGTGCGTACCGGTATGGTAGCGCTGGAACGGGGTACAGATACAATCTACGAAGCAACCAAAGAAAAAGGAGAATTCGATTATGGCAAAAATGTATTATGAGAAGGACTGCGATCTGGGCAAGCTGGACGGCAAGAAGATCGCCATCATTGGTTACGGTTCTCAGGGCCATGCCCATGCTCTGAACCTGCGTGACAGCGGCTGCGATGTCATTGTTGGCCTGCGCAAGGGCGGCAAGTCCTGGCCCGTGGCAGAGAAGGACGGCTTCCAGGTGATGACGGTTCCCGAAGCGACGCAGGCTGCCGATATCATTATGATCCTGATCAATGACGAGGCCCAGGCCGATATGTATAAGAAGGATATCGCCCCCTATCTGACCGAGGGCAAGGCCATCGCATTCGCTCATGGCTTCAATATCCGCTATAAGCAGATTGTGCCTCCCGCCAACGTGGACGTGTTCATGGCTGCGCCCAAGGGCCCCGGCCACACGGTTCGTTCCCAGTATGTGGCCGGCAAGGGCGTGCCCTGCCTGGTTGCTGTGGAGCAGAATGCCACCGGCAAGGCCTATGACATCGCCCTGGCCTACATCGCCGGTATCGGCGGCGCCCGCGCCGGTATCATGGAGACCACCATGCACGACGAGACCGAGACTGACCTGTTCGGCGAGCAGGCTGTCCTCTGCGGCGGTGTGGTGGATCTGATGCGCTGCGGCTTTGAGACCCTGGTGGAGGCCGGTTATGAGCCGGAGAATGCCTACTTCGAGTGCATCCATGAGATGAAACTGATCATCGACCTGATCAACAAGGGCGGCGTGGCTGCCATGAACTACTCCATCTCTGATACCGCGGAGTATGGCGAGTATGTTTCCGGTCCCCGCGTCCTGCCCTATGAGCAGACCAAGGCCAACATGAAGGCAGTTCTCCAGGACATCCAGGACGGCACCTTTGCCGGCAAGTGGATTGCGGAAAACAAGAACGGCCGCTGCTTCTTTAATTCCAAGCGGGAGCAGCTGAAGAAGCATCCCATGGAAATCGTCGGCCAGGAGCTGCGCGAGAAGATGCTGTGGAAGAACGATTCCAACCTGGATACCGCTTCCAACTAAAAGACTTGTATTCTCCCGGGGAACTCCCCGGGAGAATGTAGAATTGACCGTTGATAATTGCCAATTGAAACGCTGTTTTTGCTCTGAGTATAGGGACTGGCCCATGCCGTGTTCCGGATAGCAGCTGTTCCGTGAGTTCAATTGTCAATTATCAATCGTCAATTATGAATGGAGATACAGGAGGTTTAGTATGCTCTCGGACCAGATTAAAAAAGGTGTAGAACGCGCTCCCAACCGCAGCCTGCTGTTTGCATTGGGCCTGACGGAGGAGGAAATCCAGCGGCCCATTGTGGGCATTGTCAGCTCCCACAATGAAATTGTTCCCGGCCATATGAACATTGACAAGATTGCTGAGGCAGTCAAAGCCGGCGTCCGGGCTGCCGGCGGTACGCCGATCATGTTCCCGGCCATCGCCGTCTGCGACGGCATCGCCATGGGCCATGTGGGGATGAAATATTCTCTGGTGACCCGCGACCTGATTGCGGATTCCACCGAGGCCATGGTCATGGCGCACCAGTTTGACGGCCTGGTCATGATTCCGAACTGCGACAAAAACGTGCCTGGTCTGCTGATGGCAGCTGCGCGCCTGAATATTCCCACAATCTTCTGCTCCGGCGGTCCCATGCTGGCTGGCCATCTGAAGGACGGACGCCGGACCTGCCTGAGCCATATGTTCGAGGCAGTCGGCGCCTATCATGCCGGTACCCTGGACGAGCAGGGCGTTCTGGACTATGAGGAGAACGCCTGCCCCTCCTGCGGCTCCTGCTCCGGTATGTATACCGCCAACTCCATGAACTGCCTGACGGAGGCCATCGGCATGGCGCTGCCGGGCAATGGCACCATTCCTGCGCCCTATTCCGCCAGAATCCGTCTGGCCAAGCATGCGGGTATGCAGATTATGGAGCTGATCAAAAGAAATATCCGGCCCAGTGATATCATGACGCCGGCTGCTCTGCACAATGCGGAGACGGTGGACATGGCCCTGGGCTGCTCCACCAACACCATGCTCCATCTGCCCGCCATCGCCCATGAGGCCGGTGTGGAAATCAGCCTGGATGAGGCCAACGCCATCAGCGCAAAGACCCCCAACCTGTGCCATCTGGCCCCCGCCGGCGACACTTTTATGGAGGATCTGGACCGGGCCGGCGGCGTCTATGCGGTGATGAAGGAACTGACAAAAAGAGATCTGCTGGATCTGTCCGTGATGACCTGTACCGGAAAGACCATGGAGGAGAATCTGCGCAATGTGGTAAATCTCGATGAGACCATCATCCGCCCCGTGGAGAATCCTTATTCCTGCAGCGGCGGCATTGCAGTGCTCAAGGGCAACCTCTGTCTCTTATACACATCTGACGCTGCCGACGATATGCAGTGTG
>CAMBCW010000145.1 GCA_945864925.1 uncultured Clostridia bacterium | reverse complement strand
AGATTCCTCTACGTCTCGTGGGCTCGGAGATGTGTATAAGAGACAGGGACGCGGCTTCTGTTACAGCCTGCTTCTGCAATCTGGCCTTGTTAAATAGAAATAATCTGGCACTTTTCTGAGTGCCAGATTGTGGTATGATTATAATACCAATTAACCCAGGGGGGTAAATGAAATGGAAAAGACCCGATATGAACTGAACAAAGAACTGGCGCAGATGCTCAAGGGCGGCGTGATTATGGATGTCACCACGCCGGAGCAGGCGAAGATTGCCGAGGCTGCCGGCGCCTGCGCCGTCATGGCCCTGGAGCGCATTCCGGCGGATATCCGGGCGGCCGGCGGAGTCTCCCGCATGAGCGATCCGAAGATGATTCGCGGCATCCAGGAGGCCGTCTCCATCCCCGTCATGGCCAAGTGCCGCATCGGCCATTTTGTGGAGGCCCAGGTGCTGGAGGCCATTGAAATCGACTATATCGACGAGAGTGAGGTCCTTTCGCCCGCCGATGACGTGTACCACATTGACAAGACGAAATTTAAAGTTCCCTTTGTCTGCGGCGCCCGGGATCTGGGAGAGGCCCTGCGGCGCATCGCCGAAGGCGCCTCCATGATCCGCACCAAGGGCGAGCCGGGCACCGGCGACGTGGTGCAGGCCGTGCGCCACATGCGGGCCATGAATGCGGAAATCCGCCGGGTGCAGAATTTGCGGGAGGACGAGCTGTTCGAGGCTGCCAAACAGCTCCAGGTACCGCTGGATCTGCTGCGGTACGTCCATGAAAACGGCCGCCTGCCTGTGGTCAACTTTGCGGCCGGCGGCGTGGCGACCCCTGCCGACGCGGCTTTGATGATGCAGCTGGGCGCCGAGGGCGTCTTTGTGGGCTCCGACATCTTCAAATCCGGCGACCCGGCCAAGCGCGCGGCCGCCATCGTGCAGGCTGTGACCAACTACACCGACGCCAAACGGATTGCGGAGCTGTCCACAGACCTGGGCGAGGCCATGGTGGGTATCAATGAGAATGAGATTGCCCTGCTGATGGCGGAGCGGGGGAAATAAGATGACGGCGGCGATTTTGGCCCTGCAGGGCGCCTTCGTGGAGCACGCCGCCATGCTGGACCGCTTGGGAGTGGCGCATTTTGAAATCCGCCAGCTCCGGGATCTGGAACGGCCCTTTGACGGCCTGATTCTTCCCGGCGGCGAGAGTACGGTCATGGGGAAGCTGCTGCGGGATCTGGGATTGCTGGAGCCGCTGCGGGCGCGAATTGCGGCGGGCCTGCCGGTGTTCGGCACCTGTGCCGGGTTGATTCTGCTGGCCAGGACCGTGGAAGGCGGGGAGCCCTGCTTCGGTACCATGGACATTGCGGTGAAGCGCAATGCATACGGGCGTCAATTGGGCAGCTTTTATACCGAGGCGCAATGTAAGGGCCTTGGGACGATCCCCATGACCTTTATCCGGGCGCCGTATATTGCGGCCGTGGGCCCCGCTGCCGAGACCCTGGCGGTGGTGGGCGGAAAGATTGTGGCGGCCCGCCAGGGGAACCAGCTGGTGACCGCGTTTCATCCGGAGCTGAATGAGGATCTGGCCGTGCACCGCAGCTTTTTGGAAATCATGCAGGCGTGGAGCCGGAGCAGACAGGCGCAGGAAACGGTATAATCATCCAAATTCTGACGATCGGGTTTCATAACCACTTGGATTTTTCTTCCAGGGCTTGCCCCCGCGCTGTCCCTGCAAGGGCTGCGGCAAACCGTATCCCAAAGGCCGAAAATTTCGGAGCATTTTGAAAAGTCAGTCGATACAAAAGGGAACGGACTGCCGCACCTGTCTGCGGACTGGCGCCCAATGACAGCGCTGCTTGAAATGCTTGCACAAAATTTGCAGATGCTTATTTTATCCGATCCTCATCATGCAAATATTTACACAGATCGACACCGTTCGACAGATTCCGCAGCTGTTTTATGCTATACTGAAGCAGAAATGCAGCCACCCGGGATGGGGCTTCTGCATATTGGAACGAGAAAAGACCGCCGACATTTGCCGACGGCCTTTTCCTATCTCAATGCCGGAACAAACCGGCCGTATTTCAGCACATTGAATCGCGGTTTCATTGCTTCCTCACAGAAAGCTGCAATCGCTTTCTTGACAAAAGCAAGATTTTACGATAAATTTTTTATATAAGCTCTGCACGGATTCTTATACGCAAGGCATGAGCTCCGGCTGGTCCTGCTGCAGACGCAGGATATCGACCACCGTTGCGATGAATTCGGAATTGGTCGGCCTGCCGACCAGAGGCTTGATTGTGTATTGGAAGTGATGCTGCAGGTATTCGATATTCCCCCTGTCCCAGGCCACTTCAATGGCCTTGCGCATGGCGCGCTCCACGCTGCTGGCTGTGGTGCCGTAGTATTTTGCGATATCCGGATACAGGGCCTTTGTCACGGCGTCCATGATTTCCGGATTCTTCCTCACGATCATGATTGCTGTCCGGAGGTATTGATATCCCTTGATATGGGCGGGGATGCCAAACTGGCGCAGCAAACTGGAAATCCGAAGTTCAACTGCCTGATCGCAATCCACAGCCGGTTCGTGGTCGGAATGATTCCGCCCGCACCTGGCCAGATCCACGATTCGGCAGCTTGATTCGTTTTGAGGGCTTTTGCCGCATTTGGATGCGGCAGACGAAAAAGTGCCGTTTACTGTCCGGGAAATGGTGAATACTTTTGGGGGACTTTCGTCCGGCTGAAAGCAGAGCGGCAGGTCTGCGCTGTTTTCAACCGCTAAATTGATGATGATGACAGTTGGTCTGTTCTCCCGGACAAACTCTGCCAGATTCATCCCGTCGCTGTTGGTTCTGGGACGGGTGTACCGTGTCAACAGTTCGCATAACTCTGGGTCCGGGTCTGCAATGGCGATGCTCAAGGTTTGCATATATGCCTGGCTCCTTCCGGTTGTAAAAAATATAGAGTTGCTGCTGTCTTAAATTGTAACAAAGTTCGCCGATTTGTGCCTTACCTAAAAATTTCATGGGATAGGTAACATTTTGACCTAAAAAATATTTTTCAATACAGAAAAATATTTTACATAATTTGGAACTTGAAAGCCGTGAAATTTTTTACCGGCTCTTTGAGGATTATTTGGCAGAATTTTTTGTGAGAGGATGCAAGATTCAAGGGGAAGTATTTTGAGAAAGGAGTGACCACAAAATGCTGTTTGATCACATCATTGCAGACGCAGATCGCTGCGGCAGAATGCTTGCCAGCAGCCGGACCCGTTCCGGACTGAGCCGAAAAGTGATGAGTGCGGCACTGGACGTTTCGGAAAGTACCATCAAAGCATGGGAGAATGGCCAGGGGTCGCCAACACTGGACGGACTTCTGGAATGGTTCCGCACAGTGGGAGAGAGTCCCGTACGTCCCATGCTGGATTTTTTCTGGCCGGACGTGTTCGCGGACTTGACGACCAGGAACACGGACGACGAGATTCGGACGGCAGGAGAATTTTATTTTGCAAAAGTGGCCGGTCCTGTGGAAATCCAAAAGCTGTATTACCTGATTTTCGGGAAACACGGCTCCGAGTGGTCGGGACTTCTGGACATGGCCTGCGCCCATATCCACACAAGTCTGAACAGCCGCTATCGGGTTGCGGAGATCATCCAGGTATCCTATGAGCTGAGCTCTTCCAACAATCTCGCCTTGGAGCCGCCCGGCATTGCGGCGGACCGCCCGCTTCTGCTGTCCGCCATTGCCGCCGCGAAAGAGGCTTCTACTTCCTCCAGAAACGGATATGTGATCATTCAAGAGAGCATGGACATTTCGGCCATGCTGGCAAAGGCCAGAATCGATTCCGGCGTAACGCAAACCGACTTGGCAAAGGCCCTCGGAAAAACAGAGCATACCATCCATAAATGGGAAACGGAGTACAGTCCGTCCTTTTTGGATCTGTGCAACTGGTTCCGTGTGCTGAACATGCCCCCGTGGGCCTATATCCACTGCATGCTGTATCCCAATGAGAAGCTGACCTTCCTGGAAGGGGATGAGAAGCGCCGCCGGGAAATGGTCTCCTATCTGGCCGGAAGCGACAGGGAGGAATTGCGGAAGCTCTTCTATCTGATCACCGGGACACATGGCTCCAACTGGATGGCCGTGCTGGAAATGATGTTTGAGCATGTCTGCTCGCCTTTGGCGCAGCGCGTCATTTCGGCCCGTTCCGTGTTGATCGGCTATCAGCTGGATTGGCTCAACAAGCAGCTGCTGGGAGAAGGGCACAGCATGCCGGATCTGGGGAATCTGGACCGCTGTATTGCCCTGGGAACGGCAGCGGCGAAAAAGGGACAATCGGCATATTATAAGTAAGCTCGGCGCCCGGTAACCGGCGCCCAACGGAACAAGGCCGCTGTTGTGCGCATGATCTGCGCAAGACAGCGGCCTTGCTGAATTCAAACCGGCGGAGAAAGGCACATCGTTGTGCATTGTGTTGAAAAACTTGACAAATTCCAGGAAAGCTGTATCATATAAATGTCAAGATAACCAAATTATGCTGTGATTTGATAGAAGGAGGTCGCTATGGTTCCACATTTGCCATTGTCCGTTCGCGTTCCCATCGAAGCGGACAACCCAAGCATCTGCCGGGACGAAGCCCTGTGCATCAAGTGCGGGATGTGTAAAGAGGTCTGCACGGCGCAGATTGGCGTACATGGTACATATTCCCTGCAGGACACCGGCGGAAAGGCCATCTGCATCCACTGCGGACAGTGCGCCAACGTCTGCCCGCCTGCCAGCATCACGGAAGTTTATGAATATCCGGCAGTCCGGGCGGCCGTACGGGACCCGGAAAAGGTGGTCGTTGTCAGCACGTCTCCCTCTGTCCGCGCGGCGCTGGGTGAAGAATTCGGCATGCCCAAGGGATCTTTTGTCCAGGGGAAGATGGTGGCGCTGCTGCGGGCCCTGGGCGCCGACTATGTGCTGGATACGAATTTTTCCGCCGACCTGACCATTCTGGAGGAGGCCAGTGAGCTGATCCGGCGCATTACCACCGGGGACAAGCCCCTGCCCCAGTTCACCAGCTGCTGCCCCGCATGGGTCAAATTCGCCGAGACCTATTATCCGGAGCTGCTGCCCAATCTCTCCAGCGCCAAGAGCCCCATCAGTATGCAGGGCCCCACCATCAAAACCTACTTTGCCCGGAAGATGGGGATCGACCCGGAGAAGATTGTCAATGTGGCCCTGACGCCCTGCACGGCCAAAAAGTTCGAAATCCGCCGTGCGGAGATGAATGCGGCGGGCAAAGAGCTGGGGATCCCCACCATGCGGGATATGGATCAGGTGATCACAACCCGGGAACTGGCCCTGTGGGCCAGAGAGGAAGGCGTGGATTTTGCCGCCTTGGCTGACAGCGACTATGACCGGCTTCTGGGGGAGGCCTCCGGCGCCGGCGTCATCTTCGGCAATACCGGCGGCGTCATGGAGGCCGCTCTGCGGACGGCCTATGCGTTCCTCACCGGCCAGCAGCCGCCGGAGGCGCTGCTGAATCTGCAGCCCGTCCGGGGCTACGACGGCCTCCGGGAGGCCAGCCTGGACGTGGCCGGCGTCACATTGAATGTGGCCGTGGTTCACGGCACGGCCAACGCCCGCAAAATGATTGAGCGGATCCAATCCGGCGAGAAGCAATATCATTTCATTGAAGTCATGACCTGCCCCGGCGGATGCATCGGCGGCGGCGGTCAGCCCCGGGACCTCCTGGCGGACAGCGACGAGACCTGCAAGGCCAGAATTGGCAGCCTGTACCGGCGGGATGCCGGCATGAAGCTGCGCCTGAGCCACGAAAACCAGGAGATCAAACAGCTCTATGCCGAATTCTACGGCGAACCGTTGAGCGAATTGGCAGAAAAAATGCTGCACACGGCCTATCTGGACCGCAGCGGAGATATCAAACAAGGAGGAACAAACAAAATGGCAAAATGGAAATGCAAGATTTGCGGTTATGTTTATGAGGGCGAGGCGCTGCCCGCCGATTTCACCTGCCCGATTTGCAGACAGCCCGCCTCGGCCTTTGAAAAGGTGGAGGAGGCTCCGGCAGCGGGTGCGTCCCCCTATGCAGGCACCAAGACGGAGAAAAACCTGGAGGAAGCCTTTGCCGGCGAGAGCCAGGCCCGGAACAAATATACCTTCTTTGCCCTGGTGGCCCAGCGGGAGGGCTATGAGGAGCTGGCGGAGCTGTTTTTGAAGACCG
>CAMBCW010000144.1 GCA_945864925.1 uncultured Clostridia bacterium | reverse complement strand
ATTGTCTCTTTTTGTTTTGGGTGTTGCACTTCATATTGTAATCTGCCCAGCTCCCTTTACGCAGGGGAGCCTTGGGCGCTCCCGCGCCAGTGCATCACATCGTCAAATTCCAATTTTTCGTGGGACCGAGGAAAGCCCTTTATCAGGATGCACCATGGCGCATCATTGCAATTTATCAGGAGGTGTGTTATAGTTGACGCAAATTAACGCAGCGGGCCTGGATTACGCGGCCCTGAACAGCGCTGTCCGCGGCGCAGAACCCCAGTGCCGGATTACCAATTGCCTGGGCCAGCGGTTCATCGGCGCCGGCATGTCGGACAAACAGATCACCATCGACGGCGTCCCGGGCAACGCCCTGGGGGCCTATCTCAACGGTGCCGAGATTTCGGTCCATGGCAATGCCCAGGACGCCGTGGGCGACACCATGAACAAGGGCAGAATCGTCGTCCACGGCAGCGTGGGGGACGCCGCCGGCTACGCCATGCGGGGCGGGGAGATCTATGTCCGGGACAACGCCGGTTATCGGACGGGAATCCATATGAAGGCCTACGGTGACATACAGCCGGTCCTGGTGATCGGCGGCCGGGTGGGCAGCTTCCTGGGGGAGTATCTGGCCGGCGGCCGGATCATCGTCCTGGGTCTCCACCGGGACGGCAAGCAGATTGTCAGCAATTTCCCCGGCGCCGGCATGCACGGCGGGCGGATGTACCTGCGTTCTGACTGCCGGGACATTCTGTTCCCCAAGCAGGTCTCCTGCCATCCCGCCACGCCGGAGGAGCTGGCGGAGATTGCCGGACCCGTTGAGACGTTCTGCCGGCTGTTTGGCCGGGACGCCCGGGAGATTCTGAACGGGCCCTTCACCGTGGTGACGCCCGACAGCCACAATCCCTATCGCCAGATGTACGTGGCAAACTGAATGTAAGAAAGCAGGGAAGCTTATGAACTATACCGCCCAAGAGGTTTTGCAGTACGCCCGGGAGGAGGACGTGAAATTTATCCGTCTGGCCTTCTGCGATGTGTTTGGCCGGCCCAAGAATATTTCCATCCTGGCCTCCGAGCTTCCCCGGGCGTTTGAGACCGGAATCGCCATCGACGCCTCGGCCATCGCCGGCTTTGCCGACGAGGCTCATTCCGATCTGTTCCTCCATCCGGACCCTGCGACCCTGTCCGAGCTGCCCTGGCGGTCGGAAAACGGTAAGGTGGTGCGCATGTACTGCACCATGACGGGCCCGGAGGGCCGTGTCTATGAGAATGACGTCCGGAGCCTGCTGCGGCGGGCTGTGGCGGAGGCCAAAGCCGCCGGCGTCACCTTTTCCTTCGCCGCGGAGATGGAGTTTTACCTCTTCCGCCTGGACGAAGCCGGCAATCCCACCCGGGAACCCTTTGACCACGCGGGCTATATGGACGTGGCTCCCGACGACCGGTGCGAGAACGTCCGGCGGGAAATTTGCCTGACCCTGGAGAAAATGGGCCTGCGGCCGGAATCCTCCCATCATGAGGAGGGCCCCGGCCAGAACGAAATCGACTTCCGTTACGCGGATCCCCTGACTGCCGCCGATCACGCCGTGACCTTCCAGACTGTGGTCAAGGCCATTGCAGCGGGCAACGGGCTGTATGCCGATTTTTCACCCAAGCCCCTGCCGGGACAGCCGGGCAGCGGCATGCATATCAACATCTCTGTCAGCGGAAGCCCCAGCAATATGCAGTATCTGATTGCCGGAATTCTGAAGCATATCTGCGATATGACGGTGTTCCTGAACCCGACGGCCCAGTCCTATGAGCGCCTGGGCGTGCAGAAAGCGCCCCGCTATCTCTCCTGGTCCAACAACAACCGCTCTCAGCTGATTCGGATTCCTGCCGCCGCCGGGGAGTACCGGCGGGTGGAGCTGCGGTCTCCGGACCCTGCGGCCAACCCCTATCTGGCCATCGCGCTGCTGATCTATGCCGGCCTGGACGGAATCCGGCAGCGGCTGCTGCCTCCGGCGGAGTCCAACGTGAACCTGTTCACGGCCGATCATGAGACGCTTTCCCGCTTCGCCATGCTGCCCCAGTCCCTGACGGCGGCAGCCAAGGAGGCGGAGACCAGCGGCTTTATCCGGGAGCATCTGCCGCAATCCCTGATTCGCTGCTATTGCGGATAAGCCCGGCGCAGCACAACACGGCAAAGGAGGGAGCAACATGGTTTTTGAACCCCACGGCTACAGCGTCCTGGTGGTTTCCGCCGCAGAGCGGTTCAACGACGCTATGACCAGGCTGCTCCCGGAGGCGGACTGCAGCCCCGTGTGCTTTGCCGAGAACGTTGCCGCCGCCCGGCGGACCCTGCTGGAACGTAACTTTGATTTTGTGCTGATCAACACGCCGCTGCCCGACGATTTCGGCACCAAGCTGGCCATCGACCTGTGCAAAAGCCGCGGCACCGTGGCCCTGCTGCTGGTGCGCGCGGAACTGCATGAGGAGCAGCGGGCTAAGGTCCTGGAATACGGCGTATTTACCCTGCCCAAGCCCACCTCCCCCCAGATCCTCCGGCAGGCTCTGCAATGGATGGCATCGGCCCGGGAGCGACTGCGGGTCATGGAGCGCAGCGCCGCCACGGTGGAGGAAAAAATGGAGGAAATCCGCCTGGTGAACCGGGCCAAGTGGCTGCTGATCGAATGTCTCAGTATGTCCGAGGCCGAGGCTCACCGCTATATCGAAAAACAGGCCATGGACCGCTGCGTCACCCGGCGGGAAATCGCCCGGGGCATCATCCAGACCTACGCATAAGGCCATTCCCCTGCAGGGCGGGCTGACTCAGCCCGCCGAAGGGTACCACCGGTTTGGAAGATGGGTTTCCATTCATCATACTGCCTGCATAGGGCGGCCAGGGATCTGGCCGCCCTACGGCGTGTGGGGAAATTTTTTGCCCTTTTCCCAAAAAACATCCCCCAGGGGGGCTTAAAAACAGAAAATGCGTCTGCTACAATGATGCTATCCCAAAGAAAATGAGGTACATCCCGATGCATATGGCAGACGCTCTGCTGGCTCCTGCCGTGGCCGCCACCATGTATGCGGCCTCCGGTATTGCGGCCGGCGTTTCCGTAAAAACATTGCGAAAAGATGAAACCACCGCCAAGCTGCCCACCATGGCTGTGGCTTCCGCCCTGGTTTTTGCCGGTCAGATGATCAACTACACCATCCCCGGCACCGGCTCCTCCGGCCATCTGTGCGGCGGTATGCTGCTGTCCGCCCTGTTGGGACCCCAGGCCGGATTTTTGTCCATGGTTGTGATCCTCGCCATTCAGGCCCTCTTCTTCGCCGACGGCGGACTGCTGGCCCTGGGCGCCAACTGCTGGAACATGGCGTTCTACGGCTGCTTCGTGGGCTATTATCTGCTCTGGCGGCCCATTCAGCGCAGCGGCCTCTTCGGCAAGGCAAAAGCTGCCGGCCGTGGGAAGATTATCCTGGCTTCCATCCTGGGCTGTGTTCTGACTCTGCAGCTGGGCGCCTTCTCTGTGGTACTGGAGACTTCCATTTCCGGCATCACCGAGCTGCCCTTTGCCGCGTTTGTGGCTGTGATGCAGCCCATTCATCTGGCCATCGGCCTGGTGGAGGGCCTGATCACCGCCGCCGTGCTGCTGTTTGTCTATGAGGCCCGACCGGAGCTGCTGATGGATGTGCAAAGCGGTGCGGAGCAGGGCAAATGCTCCCTGAAGACCACCCTGGTGGTCCTGGCTGTGGTGGTGGCCCTGGTGGGCGGCGGCCTGAGCCTGTTTGCCAGCGGCAATCCCGACGGTCTGGAGTGGTCCATGTTCGGCAACGCCGAGGCCGGCTACAGCGAGAATATGGGCCTGGACGAGGAAGCCTACGGTGTGTCCAGCAGCGCCGCCGAAACGGCGGGCGCCATCCAGGAGAAAACCGCCTTCCTGCCCGACTACGCCTTCTCCGGCAGTGACAGTGCCGCCGGCACTTCCGTTTCCGGTTTGGTGGGCTCCGCCATTGTGGCCGGCGCGGCGGTGCTGATCTGCCTGGCCGGCGGCTTCTTCCGCCGGAAAAAAGCGGCCGCAAAGAACTGATCCTGTATAACGCGGGCCGTACCCCAAGGTTCCCCTTAGGCTGGGGAGCCTTGGGGACGGCTATGTTTCGCGGAGACTGCGCGTCTTGCGGCAGGCTTGTCCTGTTTGGAAAGGAGGTCGACCATGGATCAGCTGTCCCATGCCCAGGCAGAACTGCGGGAGATGGACGCCTTGGCTGCTGGGGATTCTCCCATCCACCGGCTGCATCCCCTGTGCAAGTTGGTGCTCACCGTGGCCTATATCGTCACGGTGGTTTCTTTTTCCAAATATGATCTCTCCGGCCTGGTGGTCATGGTGCTGTATCCGGTGCTGCTGTTTCAGGCGGCGGGCATCCCGGTGGGCCTGTGCTTCTACCGGCTGCGGATTGTGCTGCCCCTGGTCTGCGCCGTGGGCCTGGCCAATCCTTTCCTGGACCATACGCCGCTGCTGCAATTGGGGACTGTGACCGTCACCGGCGGCGTGCTCTCCATGGTGACGCTGATGCTCAAGGGCGTGTTCTCCCTGATGGCGTCTTTCCTGCTCGTGGCCACCACGTCCATGGATTCCCTCTGCGCGGCCCTGCGGAAGCTCCATGTGCCGGGGCTGATCACCACCCTGCTCCTGCTGACCTACCGCTATATCGGCGTCATGCTGGAGGAGGTCTCCGTCATGTCCCAGGCCTACGCCCTCCGGGCGCCGGGCCAGAAGGGCATCCATATCTCCGCCTGGGGCTCCTTCCTGGGCCAGCTGCTGCTGCGCAGCATGGACCGGGCGGAAGAGCTCTACCACAGCATGCTGCTGCGGGGGTTCCGGGGGGAGTTCTTCTATGCCAGCGTCCCGCCCTGCCGGTGGTCCGGCGTGGTGTTCACGGCCCTGTGCCTGGCAGCCATGGTTCTGGCCCGGTGCTTCGATCTGCCTCAGCTGCTGGGCAGTCTGTTTGTGAGGTGAAACCCATGATTGTGTTTGAAAATGTGTCTTTCTCCTATGACGCCCAGTCGCCGGTGGTGGAAGATCTGAGCTTTTCCATCGGCAAGGGCGAGACTGTGGGCCTGATCGGCGCCAACGGCGCGGGCAAGTCCACCATCATGAAACTGCTGCTGGGCCTGCTCCGGGGCCAGGGCCGGATTTTGGTGGACGGCCTGCCGGTGGGCAAGGACACGCTGCCCCAGGTCCGGCAGAAAATTGGCTATGTGCTCCAGGATTCGGACAACCAGATGTTCATGCCTACGGTCTACGAGGATATGATCTTCGGCCCGCGGAACTATGGCCTGTCCCAAGAGGAGACGGACCGGCGGGTGGACGCGATTCTGAACCGCATGGGCCTGGAGGCCCTGAAGCACCGCAGCAACCACAAGATCTCCGGCGGAGAAAAGCGCATGGCGGCCATTGCCACCATTCTGGCCATGGAGCCGGAGGCCATTCTCATGGACGAGCCCTCCACGGCCCTGGACCCGGTCAACCGCCGGACGGTGATCCGCACCATCAATGCCCTGCCCCAGACCAAGCTCATCGCCTCCCACGACCTGGACATGATTCTGGACACCTGCTCCCGGGTGCTGCTGCTGTCCCACGGACGGCTGGTGGCCGACGGCGACGCGGAAGCCATCCTGCGGGACAAGGATCTGCTGGAGGCCAACCGCATGGAGCTGCCCTTCTGCCTCCAGGGTTGGCACGGCCGGACGACGGCCGGACAATAAAGATCAGATTGACGATCGGCTTCAATCAGCAGCTGCAAGTTTTTTGCATGTGTCAGGATATGGCTGTCATTGCGAGCCAGTCCGGGCAATCCGTTTCTCTTTGTACAGACTGATTTGATAAAAGCACGCAGAAGCTCGTCATGTTTGGATACGGATTGCCGCGTCGCTTCGCTCCTCGCAATGACAGTGCGGGGTCACAAAAATGTGCGTGCTTATAATACTAAAATCTGTTTAAAATCTTCCATTCTTTCCGGTCTGAATTGCGCCAGAATGCGTTATCTTCCTTGCTGGGCGCCAGCCCAGCTGCGTCATCTGCCTTTTCTGGCACAATTCATCCTCGGAAATCTTTTAAAGATTTCAAACAGATTTTAGTATAAAAACGATCGTCATAAGACCAGATATGCAAAATGCCGGACAGAAGTTCTGTCCGGCATTTGCAGCGTGTCGAAAAAGTCTTTTCGACACGCTTTCGATCAAAGCAGGCTTTGATC
>CAMBCW010000143.1 GCA_945864925.1 uncultured Clostridia bacterium | reverse complement strand
AGTTCGAAAAACCGCACCCAGCGGGGCGAAAAGACTTTTTCGACACGCTGGGGCGTGGGCAAGCCCACGCCCAACCACTCAATACACCTCCCACAGATCCCCCTCCACGGTCTCCGCCGCCTCCTGCGCCGGCTCGCCCCTGGCGCTGAGGAGCCAGCTCAGGGCCTGGGTGGTGCTGTCCACCATGTCGTCGTGGCGGCCCGCCGGGAAGGCCGTCCACTGATCCAGAAATTCCTCCGCCCAGGCGGCCCGCTCCGGCACAAAAACATGGCCGGCCTCGATGGCCGGGGCCACGGCGTTGGCCCGGGCCGTCTTGCCGCCCCGGGGGCTGACGGGGATGCAGAACAGCTCCCTCTGCAGGGTCTGGATGATGGCGGAGCCGTTGGCCTTGTCCTCGATGAGCACAGCCCGGGCCTCCGGATAGGCGCGGCTCATGGCCCGGATGGCCTGGAGGGTGCCGGGGAAGTCCAGATGCCGGTTGAGACACGCCCGCAGGTAGTAGTCGTTCCCCGCCTTGCCCCAGACCGTGATGGCCACGAAGTCGTTGCATTCGCCGCCCTTGAAGGCCGCGTCCACGGAGATGACCTGGGCGCCGAATGGGGGCGGTTTTCCGGCGTCGTACCGCCGCCACCAGGCCCGGCGCACCAGATTGCCGCCCTCCACCCGGGGGCTGCACTGATACAGGGCGGTCCAGGCCCGGGCGCCGCCCCGGGGATCGTCCAGATAGCCGGCCTTGAAGTCCCGGAGCCACTGGGCGTCCTTCCCCAGCTCCGGGCACAGGGGCTCCCCCACGGCCCGGCCCAGGGGATCCCCCGCCTCGGCCTCCACCGGCAGCCGCAGCAGCCGCACATGGGGTTCCGTCCGCAGAATCCGGGCCGCCAGATCGTCCTCGTGCCAGGGGGTCATGATGACGATGACCTTGGCCCCGGCGGCAAACCGGGATTTGAGGCTGTTCTGCCACTCCTCCCAGATCCGGTCGCGGATCACGGGGGAGTCGGCCTCCTGGCGGCTCTTCACCGGATCGTCCACCAGGAGCAGCTCGGCGGGATTGCCGGTGATGCCGGACAGCAGCCCCCGGGCGATCATCCGGCCCCGGTGGCCTGCCAGCTCGAACTCCGCCGCCCGCTTCACGCCGCCGGGCTCCACGCCGAAGAGGTCCCGGCCCCAGCGCTGGAGCTTTTCCCGGTTGCGGCGGCAGAACCGCTCGGCGAAGTCCTCGGAATACCCGGCCACAATGACCCGCCGCTCGGGCCAGCGGCCCAGATACCAGCTGGGCAGCGTCTCCGTCACAGCGGAGGACTTGCCGTGCTGGGGCGGTGTCTCAATGACCAGAATGTCGTAGGCGTGGCCCGTGTCGGTCTCCAGGAACGTCTGGATTTCCCGGGCCAGAAAACAGGAAAGGGCGGTTCTGCACCACCCTTTCCCCTGGCTCAGAGCCAGATATTCCCCATATTCCCGCCGTGCCAGCTCCCGCCGGGCCAGCTCGGCCATAATTTGTCTTTTCTCCATCCTGCCTCCTTCCCAACGCCGCCCCCCTCGTCCCCCCTCCATAGGGGGCACGAGGGTGCCTTCCAAATCCGTCCGCGCAGCGGACACCTCAATTTTTCATTTTTCATTTTTCATTTCTATTCCTCCCCCGCCATCCGCCGCAGCACCTCCGTGGGCACCTGGCTCAGATCCGGCCCCTCCGGCGCCGTCTCCTCCCGCACCGCCGCCAGGACATACTTGGTCGCCGTCAGGTCGCCGTCGGCGGCCTTTTTGACCATCTGAAACAGGATGCCGTTTTCATAAGTCGGCCGGACCTTCAGGGCCTCCAGCCGGTCCCGCAGGTCCCCTGGCTCCATCTGCTTTTTCAGCAGTCTGCGAAAAATCTCATGCTCCTTCAACCTCTCACCTCCCGCAGAATCAAACAAGGGCGGCCACCGGCCGCCCCTGCAGACTTGCTTTCTATTATATAGTATAGCACGGATTTCCCCTGCGCTTTTTGCGATTTTGTCTTTTTTCTCTTTTTTGTCGGTTTGTAACAGAAAATTTACAATTCTACGTGGTCTTGATGAACCGCTCGCCGCATTTGGGGCAGCGGATGTTGATCCTGCCGCGGCCCCGGGGGACCCGGACGGGCTGGCGGCAGCGGGGGCAGCGGTAGTAGCGGTGTTCCCGGTCCCGGAGGCGGTTGAAGAAGGTGGCCACAGCGGCATTTTCCCGCCGCCGGGCCTCGATATTCCGGGAATACATGCGGAAGATGCACCACACCAGGGGCACATAGCTCAGCAGGCTGCACCAGGAGGCCCAGACATGGCTGCGGCCGAAAAAGGCGCCGATCAGCATCAGCACCACGCCGATTCCCAGCAGATATGTGTTGAGCCGGTCGGTGCCGTAGCGGCCGATCATAAAATTACGGAACCAATCTCCGATTCTGCGAAACATGCGATCACCTGTCGTTTATGGGATACCAATATTATACCGCCAATTATGCCGGAAACAAGGGTGCAAAGCCATTGTTTACAGAACGTTTACGGTTGCACCACGGATCCAACCTGTCCCAGGCTCCCCTTGGTAACCGCTGCTTGATTCCTGATCGTGTCATTGCGAGACCAGTCCGCAGACTGGTCGTGGCAATCCGTTTCCCTTTGATCCAGTCTATTCTGGGAAATCGGAACATTTGGAGAATACGGATTGCCGCGTCGCTTCGCTCCTCGCAATGACATGTGATTTCATCAGTGGTTACGCAAGGAGAAGGCGTTTGGTGCTCTGCTCATTCCGCCGCCGGCAGGGTGATGGTCACGTCGGTGCCTTCGCCGTAGACGGATTCGATGCGGATGTCGCCCTTGTGCTGGTTCAGAATCTCCTTGGCGATGGACAGCCCCAGGCCCGTGCCGCCGGTGGCCCGGGACCGGGCCTTGTCCACCCGGTAGAACCGCTCGAACAGCCGGGGCAGGTCCTTCTCGGGAATGCCCACGCCGTTGTCCGACACCTTGACCCAGACGAATTTTCCGGAAACGCCCGCCGTCATGGCGATGACGCCGCCGTCGGCGGTGTATTTGATGGCGTTGGAGACGATGTTCATCAAAACCTGCTCGATGCGCTCCTGGTCGCCGTCCACCATGGGCAGGTTCTCCGGGCAGTCCAGGGTGAAGGTGTGCCCGTGGCCCTGGGCGTTGAGGGCGGCGGCCTTGTGGACGTTCTTCACGGCCTCGGCGAAGGGGAACCGGGAGATGTTCATTTCCATCTTTCCGTAGTCAAACTTGCTCAGGGTCAGCAAATCCTTGACAATGCGGGTCATGCGGTCGGCCTCGGAGACGATGACGCCCAGGAAATTCTCCCGCAGCTCCCGGGGCAGGTCGTCCCCGGCGGAGAGGATGGTCTCGGCGTAGGATTTCACGTTGGTCAGGGGGGTGTGCAGCTCGTGGGAGACGTTGGCGATGAACTCCCGGCGGGTCTGCTCCGACTTGCGCTGCTCGGTGACGTCATGGATGACCACCATGGCGCCGCCCACGGTCTGGTCGGAGGAGGAGAAGGGGGCCATGAACAGCTCCAGCTCCCGATCCCCCACCCGCTTCTGGCACTCCAGATACTCCGAGCGCTTCAGCGCCAGGAGCTTGGCGAACTCCGTCTCGCCGCCGAAGAGGGATTCGAAGCTGTCCGTGGGATCCAGGCTGCGGGACAGCATCCGGGTGGCGGCGGGATTGCTATGGATCACGGTGCCGCCGGAGCCGAAGGCCACCACACCGTCGGTCATATGGAGGAACAGGGTGGAGAGCTTGTTGCGCTCGTTTTCCACCTCGGAGATGGTGTTCTGCAGCACCTGGGACATGTGGTTGAAATTCCGGGTCAGGGTGCCGATCTCATCCCGACTGGTGACCTCCAGCTTCTGGGAGAAATCCCCCGCCGCCACCTGCCGGGTGCCGGTGGTCAGGGCGCCGATGGGGGTGATGAGAATCTGGGCCAGCAAAAAGGCCAGAATCACGCAGATCGCCAGGCCCAGCACCAGCGCCTGCAGAATGATCCCGATCAGCTCGCCGGTCAGGTCGTTGACCGTGGATTTGTTGTCCAGGATGTAGACGATGTAGCTGCCGGCGGCGCTCTCCACCGGCACGGCCAGATCCATGATATCGGAGGCAATGGACCCATCCATGCCCACCTGGCCGTTCATGGCCGACAGCAGATTGGCCGTCATGGCCACGGAGACAGCCTGGTTGGAGCTGTCCAGGACCTTGCCCTCGCGGTCCAGGATATAGACGTTGCGCTGGGACAGGTCGATGCCCAAATCCGACTGGGCCATGAGCAGCTGCTTGAGCTTCTCCGGCGCTCCGGAGGGGGAGGCGGCCACCTCCTGCAGCTGCCGGATGAAGTCCTGGGAGAAGGTCTGGCTCATCTGCACATAGAATTCATCGATGTAGTAATTGCCCACACCGTTGATCAGGAACGATCCCACCACCGTCATCAGAGCGAGAATCAGCAGGACCATAATGATCACCATTTTTGTGCGAAGCGACCGCATGGCGGGACCCTCCTTTCGGAAATGAGAAATAAATCATAGAGGCATACGGATTGCCGCGCATTTATGAATGCACCACAGTGAACGAAACGTGCTTTTGTAGGGCACGACCACTGGGCGTGCCATTTGCAGGCAGCTGCATTCCTTTCCCACCTGCCAAACGGCGTGCCGGGTCGTTGCGCCCGACTGGCTTCTGCTGTTTCGCAGCAATGACACAGAACGCGGGGAAGCCGTGCGCACGCCTGTCATTGCGAGGCCCCGTCGGGGCCGTGGCAATCCGCATCTCCTGCAGGCAGCTTCTATGCTCCGCTGCACCATTTGATTACTCCCCGCCGTAATATCCCGCGCCGCGCTTGGTGCGGATGTAGCGGGGATTCCCCGGGTCGTCCTCAATTTTCTCCCGCAGGCGGCGGACCGTCACGTCCACGGTGCGCATGTCGTCGCCGAAGTAGCTGTAGTTCCAGACCTTGCTCATGAGCTCCTCCCGGGAGTAGACCCGGCCGGGACTGGACAGCAGGCACACCAGCAGGTCATATTCCTTCTGGGTGACCTCCACCGGCACGCCGGCCTTCTGGACGGTCATGGCGGACAGGTCCACCGTCAGCTCGCCCTGGCGCAGCAGCTGCTCCGCCGGTCCCCGCAGGGCGGCGTCCAGGCTGCGGCGGCGGATGTTGGCCTTGACCCGGGCCATCAGCTCCCGCATGGAGAAGGGCTTGGTGATGTAGTCGTCGGCCCCGGCCTCCAGGCCGAAGACCTTGTCGTTTTCCTCCTCGCGGGCGGTGAGCATCAGAATGGGTACCGTGGACCCGGCCCGCCGCAGGGCGGCGCAGACATCAAAGCCGTTCATCTTCGGCAGCATCACGTCCAGCAGGATCAGATCCGGATCCCGGGTGGCGGCCAGCTCCAGGCCGGTCTCCCCATCCAGCGCTTCCAGCGTCTCATAGCCCTCCCGCTGGAGGTTGAATTTCAAAATTTCGACGATGGCACGCTCGTCCTCAACAATTAAAACGGTGTTACCCATGTCCTACCTCTTTCGAATGGAATATAACTTCAGGCTGCCTTGGGATTGCGGATTGCCGCGTCGGCTTCGCCGCCTCGCAATGACAGCGACAGCTGGTGGGCTGCGCAGGCCGTTGGGCTTCCGCTGTCCTTGTTGTGAAAAAGCGCTGCACGGTAGGGCGCGACCACCCGGCGCGCCGTTTGGCAGTTGGTGGTGGGATGCAGCTGCCTGCAAGCGGCACGCCCGGTGGTCGAGCCCTACAAAAGCTTTTTCGTTTACCGTGGTGCATTCAAAAAGGCGTGTCATTGCGAGGCCCCGCAGGGGCCGTGGCAATCCGTTATCCCCGGCGGCAGCGCCGCTCTCACTCCGCCGCCTTCAAAAATGCGATGTTGGCCAGTTCCACGTCGTTGAACACGCCCTCGTCAAAGTCCGCCGGGGCAATGGTGCCCTGATACCAGCTGCAGCCGTCAAAGTAGGCCTGCAGCTCCTGATTGGTGAACCGGCGGCCGTGGCGGGCATAGATCTCGTTCCGGGCCAGCTGCAGCTCCCAGGCGCTCAGCCCGGCCACATCCGCCTGGGTCAGCAGTCTCTCGCTGCTGTCCGGGAAGATCCCCTGGCCGGCTTCCACCGGCGCCGTCTCCTGGGGCTCCGTGGCCTCCGGTTCTGTCTCCTCCGGTTCCGCGTCCTGGGGTTCAGTGTCCTCCGGGTCGGCGTCCTGGGCCTCGGTCTCCTGCGGATCTCGCTCCTGG
>CAMBCW010000142.1 GCA_945864925.1 uncultured Clostridia bacterium | reverse complement strand
GTGATGACATCTGCTGAGGGACGCTGGGTGGCAATGACCAGGTGCATACCCGACGCGCGGCCCATCTGGGCCACGCGGCAGATGGATTCCTCCACCTCCTTGGCCGCCACCAGCATCAGGTCGGCCAGCTCGTCGATGACCACCACAATCTGGGGCAGCTTCTCCCGGCCGTCCTCACCGGTGCAGGTCTTGTTGTAGGCCTCCAGGTCCCGGACACCGGCGTCGGCCATGAGCCGGTACCGCTTCATCATTTCCGTCACCGCCCACTGCAGGGCGCCGGCGGCCTTTTTGGGGTCCGTGACCACCGGAATCAGCAGATGGGGAATGCCATTGTAGATGCCCAACTCCACCATCTTGGGATCCACCATAATCAGGCGGACCTCCTCCGGCTTGGCCTTGTAGAGCAGAGAGATAATCAGGCTGTTCATACACACGGACTTACCGGAACCGGTGGTACCGGCAATGAGCATGTGGGGCAGCTTGGCAATATCGCCGATGATGCACTTGCCGCTGATATCCTTACCCACGGCAAAGGAAATGCGGGATTTGCTCTTGTGAAACTCCAGGGAATCAATGACGTCCCGGATACGAACCGTGGACACCAGCTTATTGGGCACCTCGATGCCCACCACGGAGATTTTGTCGGGAATGGCGGAAATCCGCACACCGGTGGCGCCCAGAGCCAACGCGATGTCGTCAGCCAGGTTGGTGATCTTGCTGAGCTTGACGCCCCGGTCCAGCTCCAGCTCATAGCGGGTGACGGAGGGGCCCCGGATGACATTGATAATATGAGCATCGATGCCGAAGCTCACCAGGGTGTCGTTGAGCCGCTCCGCGTTGATCTGCATTTCCTCGGTGCCGTCCACCGTGGTACCGTCGCCGGCCTCCAGCAGCTTCACCGGCGGGAAGGCGTAGGGCTTGGGCTGATCCGAAGCCTGCGCAATCTCCGAGGCGATCTTCATGGCCTCCTGCTGCGCCTCCTCCCGCTTGACCTTCTGGGGCAGATCGGGATCCAGGGGCAGCAGCGGTTCTGGTTCTTTCATCGTTTCGGCAGCCATGGCGTCAAAACGGCTCTTGCTCTCAGAGACCTGGGGCAGGGGCTGGATCTCCGGCTCCGGTTCCCGCACCGGCGGCACAGCCGGTTCCTCCGGGAGGACCGGCTCCGGAATGGGCTCCGGCGCTTTCTGCGCTTTGGGCGTCTCCAGGGGCTGCTCCAGATTGTCGGGGAACAGGCTGACCTTCTTTTCCGGCTGCTTCTCCGCCTTCCGGGGTTTGGTCTTTTCCGGTTTCAGCGCCGGCGGCTCGTCCACCGGCAGGTCAAATTCCGCGATATTGCTCCGCTTGCGCTCGGCCCGCTCAATCTGCTTCTGGGCCACATGGTTCACCAGGACCTCCGCCGGATCGGCGTGCTCCTTCGCAGGGGGCGCATACTCCGCCCGGGGCCGGTTTTTGATGGCCCGGGCCAGACTGAGCACCGTCATATTGAAGCTGGTCAGCAGGGCCAGCAGCAGCACCACAATGGTCAGCAGCACCGCGCCGATCTTGCTGATGATCAGTTCCAGAAACATGGCCAGGAATCCCGCCAGGACACCGCCGGATTCCGCCGCCATGCCGGTTGACCACAGCTCGCCGATCATGGCAAAGCCCCATTCAATCTCCTCGCTGCAGCCCCAGATATGGGCCAGAATCCCTACGCACAGGGCCACCACAAACGTGCTGGCCACCCGCAGGCGCACAGGACGGCCATCGTGGAACAGCAAAATCACAAAGTCCAGCAGCAGGGCGAAGGGCATCACATAGACGCCGGCGCCGATCACGCCCCGCAGCAGCCGGATGGTCAGGGTAATAAACACCGCGTCCACCCGGAACAGCCCCAGCAGGGTGAAAGCCGCCAGGAACAGGCACACAAACGCGCCGATTTCCCGCCGGATGGGTTTCCGCTGGTTGGTCCTGGAGGACGAGGATGTACGGGAGCGCGTGGATTTGGCCTTTCCGGAGGACTTCGAACCAGTCGAACTTCTCTTCTTTTCAGCCATAAGTAAGACTCCTTATTTAATGAGGGACAAAATCAGCGTGACCAGGCCCGCGCCCCAGCAATAATAGGCAAATCCGCCGAAGTTGCCCCGCTGGGTGATGAATTTCAGCAGCCGGATCGCCAGGTAGCCAAAGACCATGGCGGAGATCACGCCAGCCAAATACATGGGCATGAAGCTCCAGTTGATCCCCTCCTGGATGGCGTCGATGAGGGACAGCAGGTTGGCGCCCAGGACGGCGGGAATGGACAGCAGGAATGAAAACTTCACCGCGAACTCCCGGCTGAATCCCCGGGTCAGGCCGGCAGCCACGGTGGTGCCGGAACGGGACAGGCCGGGAACCACGGCTATGGCCTGGCCCAGGCCCACCAGCAGCACATCCCAGATCGAGGCGCTTCTGAGATCCTTGTTGCCGTGATTGAACCGGTCAGACAGGAACAGCAGGGTTCCGGTCAGCAGGAAGGCGCAGCCGATGAAAATGGTGTTGGTATACAGGCCGTCCACCAGATCCTTGATGGGCAGGACCACAAACAGCGGCAGGGTGCCAATGATGATGAAGAAAATCATCCGGCGGCTCAGCCGGTCCGGCTTTTGGCCCCGGGGCAGCTTCCGCAGACCCACCATGGCAAAAAATTCCAGCACCATGGCCTTGATCTCGCCCCAGTAGGCCACAAACACCGCCACCAGGGTGCCCAGATGAAGCAGTACGTCAAAGAACAGGTTCTCTGCTTCCACATCCATCAGGCCAAAGAACTGCTGGAAAAAGGCCAGATGGCCGGAACTGGAAATGGGCAAGAACTCCGCCAGGCCCTGTACCAGGCCCAGAAAAATCGCGGAAAAGAAATCCATAGGGTTGCCTCCAAGCGTTAGATATAGACATACTGTATTATAATACCATACTTGAAGGAATAATTCCAGCCCGGCCATGAAATTTAATCGGCTTTCTCTTTTTGCTTCTCAATCTCCTGGTGCAGATACTCCAGTGCGTCGCCCACACTGCCCAGCTGATCCACCAGTCCCACCCGGACGGCTTCCCGGCCGTAGACCACAGACCCCACATCCGTGGCGATCTCCCCGGTAGCCATCATATAGTGCAGAAATGTTTCCCGGGAAATCCTGGAGTTGGCTGTGACGAAGTCCACAATCTGCTCCTGAATGCGGTTGAAATACTGGTAGGTCTGGGGCGCGCCCACCACTACGCCGGTCATTCGCACGGGATGGATGGTCATGCTGGCCGTGGGAGCGATCATGCAACGCTTGGCCGACACCGCCAGGGGAATTCCGATGGAATGGCCGCCGCCCAGCACC
Organism: uncultured Clostridia bacterium; assembly: GCA_945864925.1. Taxonomy (GTDB): domain Bacteria; phylum Bacillota; class Clostridia; order Oscillospirales; family Oscillospiraceae; genus Avoscillospira. The sequence continues at coordinate 2,920 of CAMBCW010000142.1, read as the reverse complement.
AAGGACACCGTGGGCTTGCGCATTCCGGCGATCATTTCCGCAATGGCCAGGCCCGCCTCAATATCGCCGCCCACCGTGTTCAGCAGTACCAGCAGGCCGTCGATCTCCGGACTCTCCTCAATGGAGGCCAGCAGCGGAAGCACATGCTCGTATTTGGTGGTCTTGGCCGTCTCCGGCAAAATCTGATGGCCCTCCACCTGGCCGATGATGGTCAGCGTGTAGATGGTTCCCCGCTCGTTTTTTACCACCGCCGCACCAAAATCCTGTATCTGCCGCCGGTCTTCTTCCCGCTGCTGGGGCGTCTTGTTTTCTTCGCTCATATGGCCGCTCCTTTGCTTTTTTCCTTAGCATGCGCGATCTTTGAAAAATCATGCAATTTTTTCTGAAAACCGATTGACAAATGGCTCAGTCTATGCTAGAATATATCTCGCGTTGAGATGCAAAGCTGCGCGAGTGGTGGAATTGGCAGACTCGCTAGATTCAGGTTCTAGTGTCCACTCCGGACGTGCGGGTTCAAGTCCCGCCTCGCGCACCAATCAGCACGATAGGTTTGATACCATTGGTATTGAAGCTATCGTGTTTTTTTGCACAAATGCAGGATCAGGCGGTTCTCCTCTTCCCTTCCCTGGGCTCGCCGCATTGTAATTTCGAAGGGCTGTTTTCACCGTTTCCAACAACGAAATTGGACAAACCCTCCACTATACCACCATACTTTTCCGTTATGGTATCATGACGTTTGGAACGGAGCTGATTGCCAAATGAAGACGTATCGGACTGCAGAAGTCGCAAACATCATCGGAATACATCCCAATACCGTCCGGCTATACGAGGAACTGGGATTCATCCCAAAGCCAGAGCGGAAGTCCAACGGCTACAGGGTATTTACGGATTTTCATATCGAACAGTTCAAACTCGCCCGGCTCGCCCTGCAAGTTGAAGTCTTACAGAATGGCTTACGGAAGAAAATCTTGCAGGTGGTGAAGGCGTCGGCGACCGGTGATTTCACTGCCGCGCTTTCCCTGACGAAAGATTATCTGCAGCAGATTAAGCAGGAACGTTCCAACGCCGAAGAGGCCATCCTGATTGTAAAACAGATACTTTCCGGAGGCGTGCCGGAACGCTCTCATTGTTTCAGGAGAAAAGAAGTATCGGAATACCTGGGGATCTCCATGGACTCTTTGAGAAATTGGGAAATGAACGGCCTGCTTACTGTCAAAAGGAAGCTGAATGGATATCGCGTCTATACAGATGAGGATATCCAGCGTCTTGTCATCATTCGTTCTTTGCGATGTGCAAACTATTCTTTAGAGGCCATTTTGCGTCTGCTCCGACAGCTTTCTGAAAATCCGGACACAGAGATTGCAGTCATCCTGAATACGCCGAAACAGGACGCAGAGATTATTTCTGTCTGCGACAGGCTGCTCGTCTCGTTATCCGCAGCGGAGCAAAACGCTTACAAAATAGTATCCATGCTGCAAGATATGAAAGTCAGATTTTTATAACGCTCCATTTTACCACCAATGTTTTCATTGGTGGTATGCTTTTTGGACAAACAAAGAAAGGGGATAAAAATCATGGATACAAAACAAGCAGCCTGGAAACGTCAAGCAATGCTGTTTTTGACGAGTCAGTTTATTACATTATTTGGTTCTACCCTCGTCCAAATGGCAATTGTATGGTATGTGACCATTCAAACATTATCGGGCATGTGGGTTGCAGCATTTACCGTATGTTCTTACCTGCCGCAATTTTTGATTTCATTTGCTGCAGGCGTATGGGCAGATCGTTACAGCCGAAAAAAACTGATCATCGGAGCCGATTCCCTCATCGCTCTTGCAACATTTCTGATGGTATTGGCAATTCCGCATATCACGGATCAAACCGTCATCCTCGGCAGTCTGCTTGTCATGTCGGCAATCCGTTCTTTCGGGGCGGGCATTCAAACACCAGCGGTAAATGCAGTCCTTCCACAGCTTGTGCCGGAAGATCAGATTATGCGTTTTAATGGCATAAACGCAACGATGCAATCAGTTGTTCAATTTGCAGCTCCTGCAGCAGCCGGCACATTGCTGACCATAAACACCCTGAATTCTACACTGATCATTGATATTGCAACTGCAATTGCAGGCATCGGACTGCTTTCGGCTGTGATGATTCCAAAGCAGGCAGCTCAAAACAGGGGGGACTTCAGTATGGAAAGACATGAAAACAGGCATTCAGTATACGCTTTCCGATAAGCTCATCGGGAACTTGCTGACAGTCTACGGATTTTTCATTTTTCTGTGTGTCCCGGCAGGTTTTCTTTCTCAGCTGTTCGTGAGCCGTGTTTACGGAGAAACCTATTGGTATTTGACAGCAGTCGAATTAGCCGGATTCATCGGAATGGCGGCTGGCGGACTCCTTATGAGTGTATGGGGAGGATTTAAAAGCCGTGTAACAACTGTGTCGATCGGACTGCTCGTTTTTGGTGCATTGGCAATCGGCATGGGATTGTCCAAACAATTTGCCCTGTATCTTGTACTGATGGTAATTTACGGTGTTGCCATCACCATGGTTCAAACAGCAACCACTACCTTGATTCAGGAAAAGGCAGAAATGTCCATGCAGGGGCGGGTATTCGGGCTTCTTGGTACCATGTACGCTGGGTTTTTACCTGTAGGGATGGCAATCTTCGGACCGATGGCTGATGCCATTTCGCTGCAATGGATTATGATGGGTTCCGGGATCGCTCTGATTGCACTTTCTGTATTCGTTGGTGCGAACAAAGAAATGCGCCTGCATGAAAAACCGCCTGCGCAGCCGCGCTGATAAAACTGGTTTTCTGTTTCATCCGCCTTTGCTCACAAATGCGTATCGCCATCTTGACACAGCTTCATTCCCTTGCTGCGGGTTCACTTGATTGGAAACTGCAGCACAATTC
>CAMBCW010000141.1 GCA_945864925.1 uncultured Clostridia bacterium | reverse complement strand
CCAACGACACGCGGATTTTCAGTCCGCTGCTCTACCTACTGAGCTACAGAGGCATATTGAGGTGACAGGCACCTCAACATTCTATTGAATGGCGACCCGGAACGGACTCGAACCGTCGACCTCCAGCGTGACAGGCTGGCGTGCTAACCGACTGCACCACCGGGCCAAAAAAGTGGTGGGAACAACAGGGCTCGAACCTGTGACCCCATGCTTGTAAGGCATGTGCTCTCCCAGCTGAGCTATGCTCCCATTCGCCGTACTTTTCAGTATCTCGGCGGCCGCATCACTCAGCGACGGGTATTATTATACACAGCCCCCGCCACTTTGTCAAGCAGAATTTTCTGCTTTTTCTTTTTCTTCCAGGAATCACAGATCTGCCAGAATTCCGGCAATTTCTTCCGGTGTAATATCATAGACTGTGTCGCAGAACTGGCATTCCATGTGGATCGTCTCCTGATCCTCCACAATTTTCTGCAGTTCCTCCCTGCCGAGGCTGATCAGCGTGGAAATCACCCGCTCCCGGCTGCAATAGCACCGGTAGGCCACCGGAACTGTCTCCAGGATTTCCAGATCCAACCCCTCCAGAACAGTTTCCAGCATGTCCTGCGCTGACAGGCCGCGGTCCAGCATGGCAGTCACCGCTCCGGCCTTCTGAATCCCTGCTTCAATGCGGTCAATCACCGAATCCGGCGCGCCGGGCAGCAGCTGCACCAAATAGCCGCCAGCGGCCCGGACCGACTGGTCCGTATCCACCAGGACACCCAGGGCGCAGGCCGTCGGCGTTTGCTCGCTCTGGACAAAGTATTGGGTAATGTCCTCGGCAATTTCGCCGGAAACCAGCTGCACACTGCCCACATAAGGCTCTTTCATCTGCAGATCCCGGATGACCGTCAGCATACCATCCGTTCCCACCGCGGCGCCCACATCGAGCTTTCCCCGATATTTTTCCAGAATACTGACCTGCGGGTTCTGCACATAACCCCGCACGTTGCCCTGGGCATCAGAAACAGCCAGGACCGTACCCAGCGGTCCGCCGCCCTTGACCTGCAGGGTGATGGAGCCGTTCTCCACCTTCTGCATGTTTCCCATCATGGACGCCGCCGTCAACAGCCGTCCCAAGGCAGCCGTGGCCGTGGGCAGCATTTTATGAATCTGCCGGGCACGCTCCACCATATCTGTCGTTGTAACTGCCACAGCCTTGGCGAAGCCGTCCCTGGTCATGGCGCGTACTAATTCTCCCATAAATGTCCTTCCTACTTTTGCGCATAAAAGTAAATTCTCTGCTCCCCTGCTTTGGGAGCCTCAAAGCTACGGTCGCCGTAGACCTCGATCCGTGCAAAGCCAGCCTCCTGCAGATACCCGGTCAGCTGCTCCACCGTATAAGCGTACTCCCTGTGCTCCTCAAAGCTTCTGGCCCAGAGGCCGCCCTCCCGCTGAAACAGATCCATGCCATAATAGCAGATATTCTCCTCCCGGTCAAACTCCGCACGCCAGACGCAATAGGTGTCCTCATTCTCATCCAGGAACACCTGCCCGTCCAGGCTCCGGAGCTTTTCCGGAGAATTGATGTCAAAAATCAACGCACCGCCTGGTCTGAGGCTCGCCCACACCCGCCGCAGGGCCTGACGGCAATGGGCGGGATTGGTTACATAGTTCAGGCTGTCCAGGCAGCAGACCACCAGGTCCACCTGGTAAGGCAGCTGCAGCTTTTCCATGGATTGACAGATAAAATAGGGACGGCTGCCTTCCAGCTCCGCCGCCTTTTCCCAGGCCATGGCCAGCATGTCCTCCGACTGGTCTGCCGCCAGGACTTGATAGCCCCGTTTTGCCAGCAACACAGACATGGAGCCGGTGCCGCAGGCCAGATCCAGCACCGTCTCCGGCCGGATACCATGGCGCTGCAGCAGCGTCTCCATGTAAGTGAGCATCTGTTCATAAGGAATATCCCGGGTCAGGGAATCATAGGAAAAGGCCAGCGTCTCGTAGGCGCTCACCCCCCTTCACCTCCGGCATGCAGCCGCTCAAAAATTTTCCGATAAGTGTCTGTTCCATAATTCAGGCTGCGGTTCACACGGCTGATCGTCGCACTGCTGGCGCCGGTCTGCTCCAGAATGTCATTATAGATCATCCCCTGGTTCAGAAGCTTGGCAACCTCATATCTCTGTTCCATGGCTTTCAATTCTGATACGGTGCAAAGGTCCACAAAGAAATTGTAGCACTCTTCCACGCTCTTCAGCTCTAGAATCGCGCGATACAGTTCGTGATCCGGGTTGGAACGCTTGTTGCGATTGTTCAAAGCGGATACCTCCTATGTTTACTTTCTCAGTATGTTTTATTTTATCAGGCTAAACCATAAAAGTAAAGACCCTTTCTGTAGCAATCGCTAAATAATTTGCTTGTTTCGCAGGAAATTTCTATTTTCTTTCCGGAAAAGTCGCTTGTGTCCCGCCGGAGCTTCGAGTATAATACAAATAGTAACAACCATAAGGAGGCCAATTATGGTAAAGGCAATTATCGGCGCCAATTGGGGCGACGAAGGTAAAGGAAAAATCACGGACATGATGGCGGAGCACTCCGATCTTGTGGTGCGATTCCAGGGCGGCGCCAACGCCGGCCATACCATTATCAACGATTACGGCAGATTTGCGCTGCATCTGCTTCCCTCCGGTGTCTGCTACCCCCATATTACCAACATCATTGGAAATGGCGTGGCATTCCACATTCCTTCTTTCCTGAAAGAATTAAAATCCTTGGAGGACAGCGGCGTGCCGACGCCCAAAATTCTGGTCTCAGAGCGGGTGCAGCTGCTGATGCCCTACCACGTTCTGCAGGACACTTATGAAGAAGAGCGGCTGGCAGGCCGGGCCTTTGGCTCCACCCGTTCCGGCATTGCGCCTTTCTACTCCGATAAATATGCGAAGATCGGCATCCAGCTCAACGAGCTGTTTGACGAGGCTGTGCTCCGGGAACGGTTGGACAAGATCTGCACCCTGAAGAATGTTCTCTTTGAGCATCTGTATCACAAGCCCGCCCTGAAGGCGGACGAGCTGTTTGACCAGCTGATGGAGTGGCGCAAAATCATCAAGCCCTATATGGCCAACACCCAGAAAGTCGTTTCCGACGCTCTGAAGGAAGGCAAGACCATCCTGCTGGAGGGCCAGTTGGGCTCCATGCGGGACCCCGATTTCGGCATCTATCCGTTCACCACTTCATCCCATACCCTGGCCGGTTTCGGCTGTGTGGGCGTTGGTGTTCCTCCCACGGAACTGCGGCAGATTACCGCCGTAACCAAGGCCTACTCCAGCGCCGTGGGCGCCGGTGCTTTTGTGGTTCGTCTGGATGGTCCTGAAGCCGATGAGCTCCGCAGAAGAGGCGGCGACAAGGGCGAATTCGGTGCCACCACCGGCCGTCCCAGAGATGTGGGCTGGTTTGACGCCGTGGCCACCCGTTACGGCTGCCAGGTGCAGGGCGCCACAGATGTGGCCCTGACCTGTCTGGATGTGCTGGGTTATCTGGATGAGATCAAGGTCTGCACCGGTTACGAAATCGACGGCACCATCACCCGCGATTTCCCGGTCACTCCCCTGCTGAACAGAGCCAAGCCGGTCTACACCAGCCTGCCCGGCTGGAAATGCGACCTGCGGGGCGTCACAGATTGGAACCAGCTGCCTCAGGCTGCCAAAGATTATGTCTGCTTCCTGGAGCAGGAAATCGGTGTGCCGATTAAAATCGTCTCCACCGGTCCCGCCCGCCATGAGAACATCTTCCGGTAAGCTGTCCTATGAAGAGAACCAAGCTTTCTGATCGGCAGCTCCCCGATTACACCAAAGGGGAAGAGATCTTCAACATGGTCTCTCACATTGTCGGCGGCGCCCTCGGCCTTGCGGCACTGGTGCTGTGCGTGGTCTTTTCTGCCATTCACCGGAATCCTTGGGCGGTGGTGAGCAGTTCCATCTACGGCGCATCCATGGTGACGCTGTATACCATTTCCAGCGTCTATCACGGTCTTCGTCCCGGCACCGGGAAGAAGGTTCTCCAGGTTTTGGATCACTGCACCATCTATTTCCTGATCGCCGGCTCTTACACGCCTGTGTTGTTCTGTGCCATCCGGCCCGCCCATCCTGTGACCGCTTGGGTTCTGTTCGGTGTGGTTTGGGGCTGCGCTGCCCTGGCCACCACGCTGACGGCCATTGATTTGAAGAAATACGCCACGTTCTCCATGATCTGCTATATCGGAATGGGCTGGTGCATTGTCTTCGCCATGAAAACCGTCCTGGAGGTCATGGGCATCCCTGGCTTTGTGTTCCTGCTTCTGGGCGGTATCGCTTACACCATCGGCGCAGTGCTGTACGGCGTAGGCAAAAAACAGCGGTATATGCACTCGGTTTTCCACCTGTTCGTGGTGGCCGGCAGTGTCCTGCAATTTTTCAGCATCTTCTTCTATGTCATCTGAGCATCAAACCGGCGGCACCGTGAAATCCGTTTCACAGTGCCGCCGGTTTCCGGTTGTTCATCTTTTCCTATGTCTGCCTTACCTACGGTTCAATTGCGTCCCGGCCCTGGCTCTGATAAAATGGGATTATCTCAGGAAAAGAGGTGTTCTCTTATGAAAATCAACGCCATCATCCGGGAAAAGCGTCTGGAAAAGGGGCTGACCCAAGAACAGGTCGCCTCCTATCTGGGCGTCTCCGCGCCAGCGGTAAACAAATGGGAGCGGGCGGTCTCCTACCCGGACATCACTTTGCTCCCAGCCCTGGCCCGTCTGCTGGGGACCGATCTCAACACCCTATTGTCCTTTCAGGAGGATTTAACCAACCAGGAAATCGCCCTGTTTCTCAACGAAATCACCGCCACAGCGGATACCCAGGGAATGGAAGCCGCCTATCAACTGGCCACGGAGAAAGTCAGGGAATTTCCCACCTGCGATGCTCTGCTGCTGTATGTGGGCCTGACCCTGGAAGGTCTGATGAAGCGCCACTGCCCGCAGACAGACCAGGCAGCTGCCCGGGAAGCCGTGGAAGCCCTGTACCGGCGGGCAGAAAACAGCCAGGATCCGGCTATTGCCAATCAGGCCCGCGTCATGCTGTTTTCCCGGTGTGTAGAACGGGAAGACTACGACACAGCCCGGACGTTTCTGGATCAGATACCGCCGGAGCCGGCCTGTGACAAGCAGCAGCTGCGGGCCAAGCTATTTCTGGCCCAAGGCGACACCACCCAGGCGGCCAAATTACTGGAGCAGCGTCTGTTGCTCCAGTCCACCAATCTCCAAACCTGCCTGCAAACCCTGGTGGACATCGCCTGGCAGGAAAACCGCCCGGAGGACGCCGTCCAACTCACGGAAATTGCCGTCCAGCTTGTCCAGCTCCTTGGACTGTGGTCACCCGGCGCTTTCATAGCAGAGTTCCACCTTGCCGTACTGCAGCAGGATGCCGGCCGGTGTCTGGCCCTTCTGCAAACGATGTTTGACAGCGGCATACCAGATCCGCCCAGTACACCCTCTCCCCTGTATGATCATCTTCCCCAAAAAGGCTCCCCCCAGAGTCTGCATCAGCAGCTTCTGCCTATGCTGCTGCAGGAACTGGAAAGTCCCAACCACGCGGAATATGAATTTCTGAGAAAGAATGAGGCCTTCCAAACCTTTCTGCAGGTACAAGCAGGCACAGCAAAAGAACCGGTACGATAGCAGCCACAGACACATATCCGAAAAAGCAAAAACCGGAGAGTCCCAAAGGACTCTCCGGTTGGTCCGAGTGCTGAGATTCGAACTCAGGGCCTCTTGAACCCCATTCAAGCGCGATACCAAACTTCGCCACACCCGGATATTCATTTTCTGCTGTTTTTCTCAGCCCCAATATAATAGCATACGCCTCTATAAATTGCAAGCATTATTTTTCAAAAAACACTTCTTTTTTCGTCTTCCTCCCGCTTGACAGAAAAACCCCCTTGGGATACAATAAACAGACATGATACAGCATCCATGTCTCCGTAGCTCAGCAGGATAGAGCATCCGCCTCCTAAGAATATGTTAATCACGGGCCAAATGATTTTTTGAAATCTGAAGTCCGGTTCGAATGGAGTTGTGAATTCAGCGGATTTCTAACGCCGGGGAAGAGGAACATTTTTAAGCAAATTGCTTTCAAGGGGTAAAAATCCATTAGCAAAATGACCGTTTTTCTAATGGATTTTCCCTCTGAAATATAGATCGTCACCTTGGACGAAACGTGAAAAACCGCGTAAAATCAAGGAAATTTCATAGATGTCTCTGTAGCTCAGCAGGATAGAGCGTCCGCCTCCTAAG
>CAMBCW010000140.1 GCA_945864925.1 uncultured Clostridia bacterium | reverse complement strand
GAGATTCCTCTACGTCTCGTGGGCTCGGAGATGTGTATAAGAGACAGCCGCAACCTCACTGGCGAAATTCCTGAAGAATGAGCAGCGAACCGTTGCACCGGAGACAATTCTGAATTATATCAAATATTGCTGCGACGCTTATCTGTTCTATCAGGTGAAACGCGAGGACTTACAGGGAAAACAGATCCTCGCCTCCAACGAGAAGTATTATATTGCAGACCACGGAATTCGTGAGGCGGTCTTTGGCGGCAATATGAGGGACATCAACCTCATTCTGGAGAATATCGTCTATCTAGAACTGCTGCGCCGGGGCTATGCGGTCACGGTGGGCAGAAGCGGAGAGAAAGAGATCGACTTTGTCTGTGATAAACGCGGTGAAAAACTGTATGTTCAGGTGGCCTATCTGCTGGCCTCCCAAGAGACGGTTGCCCGTGAGTTTGGCGCGTATGACAGTATACGCGATAATTTCCCGAAGTATGTTGTGTCGCTGGATGAATTCGACATGAGCCGCAACGGCATCAAGCATCGCAATATCCGCGATTTCCTCCTGGCAAAGGAATGGAACTGATCCTGTTTGTCTGTGGAATTCTTTATCCAATCGATCCGCATGCTGCAAGATTGTTCTATACCATCCGTAGACAAGTTCTGGCATCAATCGAAGGGGGCTGTCTCACTAAGGCAGTGAGGCAGCCCCTACAAAAAAGACGGCTGCGTCCATTGAGGAAGCAGCCGTCTTTCAGCATCATCTGCATATCATGGCGCATCCGCATAGGCGAAGGACATGGATATGAAATTTGTCATGTCCCGTTGGTATCTTTACGATGTAAATCTCTTCAGGAAATAATATTACATTGTTTTTTTACTTCTGCAAGTGTATTTCCGGATAAAAACGTACCGCGGCGGCCGGGGGAAGCCGCCGCGGAAAGGGCCGGGGGGATCGGCCGACACGGACGAAGACATTTTGGAGGATGGGCGGCGCCTGGACAGAATGACGCCGCCCACGCAAAGAGGAGATGGGATCACAAATAAAACTGCGTCTGTATAGACCGAGGCCGTACAGACGCAGTTCACTCACATAAACTACGAATCACAGCAGCCCGGTTCCGGCAGGCGCTCACAAGAGGCTCTCGACGTATCTGACTCAACCTGTCTGGCAGGTATCACAGTGACCGACTCGCGGGGCTTCTCACCCCATTCCGCCGCCGGAATGATCCGGGCGAACCATCTTGCGTCTCAGATTTATTTGTTGTGTTTACTATATCATATAGGATGCGGATTTACAAGAGAAGAAATCGCTCTTTTTGACCCAATTTCCATTCTTTTTTTATATGGAAGATATGCTCTGAGAACTATAACCATGCCTCGCGCAAATCCTGCTTCATCCTTCTTTCTGAAGGTCGAAGGCGCGGAATTGATCTGGGCAGTCCTGGATACCGTGTGAACGAGACGGGATGCCATCCTCCGAGGCGCTGCAGGCTAGGTGGACTTTTGTCCTGACTCGCTAGGTCATGGGCCTGGCCTCTTCAAAATAGAACGGCTGTTCTTCCAGCGTTTGCGGAGCAGAAAGCGGGCGTGCTTATCTCTGATTTCCATTGTGGTTTTCCCTGTCTATGATGTTCTGGGTTATCTCCCTTTCCTGTCAGGATTCCGCAAGCAGCATCCGCTCCAGCTCCTTGGCGGCAGGGCTTAGCGGTTTGTCTGTTCGTGTCAGTAGACAGACATGCCGCTGCGGAATCGGGGCGTCCAGCTCTAACGGAAAGACGTTCCTGTTTTCCGGTTCTTCCCGTAGAAATGCTTCTGGTACGAAACCGATTCCAAGGTCGCTTTTGACAAGAGGCAGAATCTGATCCGCTGTAGCAGCCTCAATTTCCGGCTCCAAAACGAGACCCTGTTGGTGAAACAGCGCCTGATAAAAGGCGAATGTCTTGGTTTCCCGTTCCAGACAGATCAATGGATACTCCGCCAGAATTCGGAGAGAAACAGGCCGCCCAATCAATTCCGGGAAGGCTCCGCTGCAAATAGGGACCTCCCGGAAGGTGTGGATAGCCGTCATTTGCAGCGGTTTTTCCACAGAAACCGGCGTTGTGACCACGGACAGGTCTACCAGCTTGTCTCCCAGTGCCTTTACCGCCTGTGTGGTAGCGGAGTTATAGATTCGGATGCGAATATCAGGGTATTGCAGACGGAACTGTTTCAGAACAGGCAGCAGGACACAATGCAGCGCCATTTCGCTGGCACCGATGGATACGATCCCGGCATGGAGGTCCCGGTGCAGCTGCAGCTTGTTTTCGGCGGTTTCCAATTGTTCAAAAGCAACCTTGACGTGCCGATAGAGTATTTCGCCTTCCTTGGTCAATTCCACAGATCGCTTGGATCGAACAAACAGGGTGCATCCTAACTCCTGCTCCAGATTTTTGACGGCTCTGGTGACGTTTGGCTGGCTGCTCATCAGCGCATGTGCAGCATTGGTAAAGCTGTGACAGGTCGCTACATAATAGAAAATTTTGCAGTAATCGTAGTTCATAATATATCAATAAGTGATGAATGTTATACGGAGAATATATTTTACTTATGCAACTACATGTATCATAATATGGCCGTAACGGATTGTCAACCTCTTGATCCGCTGCAAACCTGGTTGTTTTGGAGGCTTATTATGGAAAAGATTTTGGAGTGTATCATGTTGACTGCATTTGATTATGCGCTTCTGGGCTTGCTGCTGCATGACCGGGAGAGAAAGCAAAGACCGGCCTCGCTCCATCTTTGCCTCGCAGGAAGTATGAGTGTCGGATTTTTATTGGGACTCATTGGAAAACTGACGGTCGTACCTGTGGAGGCTACCGCCGCTTTTTACCTGTTGAGTCTGACCCTCTCGGTGATTGTTCTGTGTAACCTGGTCGTTCTCAAATTCAAACGTTGCGCGGAGAAATGAGGGTGAAAGAAAGATGAACAAAGACCTGACAGTGGGTAACCCGAATAAGGTGTTGTGGCGTTTTTGTCTGCCTCTGTTTGGCAGCATTCTTTTTCAGCAGCTCTATAATATCGCAGATAGCTTTGTAGCCGGAAAATTTGTCGGGGAAAATGCCTTGGCTGCTGTGGGCAACAGCTATGAGGTCACATTGATCTTTATTGCCTTTGCCTTTGGCTGCAATATCGGCTGTTCGGTCCTTGCAGCTCGGTTCTTTGGCGCAAAGGATTACAGGCAGATGAAAACTGCTGTCTATACGACACTGATCGCCTGCGGCGGCCTTTGTATTCTGCTGATGGCTGTGGGATATTTCTGCTGTGACATCCTGCTGCGCCTGATCCATACGCCGGAGGAGGTGCTGTCGGACTCTCGGCTGTATCTGGACATCTATATTCTGGGATTGCCGTTCGTGTTCTACTATAATGTAGCTACAGGCCTGTTCTCCGCCCTAGGCGATTCCAAAACGCCGTTTATCTTCTTGGCGTGTTCGTCCACAGCCAATGTTGCAGTGGACATTCTGTTTGTAACTGCGTTTCAAATGGGTGTGGCTGGCGTTGCCTGGGCCACCTTTTTGTGCCAGGGTATCAGCTGCATCCTTGCTGTGCTGGTGGTATTCCGGCGGTTTGCGGCTATCAAAGTTGAAGGCGGGGTACCTGCCTTTTCCTGGTCGCTGCTAAAGCAGGTGTCAGCAGTGGCGCTGCCCAGCATTTTGCAGCAGAGCTTTATTTCCGTGGGGAATATCGTTATTCAAGGCATCATCAATTCCTTCGGTACCGGTGCCATGGCTGGTTATTCGGCAGCGGTGAAGCTGAACAATCTGGTGATCACATCCTTCACGACCTTGGGCAACGGAATCTCCAACTATACGGCGCAGAACCTGGGAGCAGTCAAGCTGGAACGGGTCCGCCAAGGTTTTCGGGCGGGGCTCCGAATTGTCTGGTTACTGTGTATACCGCTGTTTTTGCTGTACTTCTTTGCGGGGCGGCAGCTGATCAACCTTTTCCTGGACAACCCAAGCGCAGAGGCAATGACGGTGGGAATTCAATTTCTGCGGATTTTGTCACCGTTTTATTATGTGGTGTCAGCCAAGCTGGTGTCCGACGGAGTTCTGCGTGGCGCGGGCATGATGGGGAAATTCATGATTGCAACCTTTACCGATCTTATTTTGCGGGTCGCACTGGCAGTCTTCCTGTCGGTGCCAATGGGGACAACTGGAATTTGGTGCGCTTGGCCCATAGGCTGGACAGTTTCCATGGCACTCTCCGTGGCCTTTTATCGCTCCGGACCATGGAATACCTGCGGCGTCCCGGCCCGGGTAGAATAGAGAAGGCGATGCGTACATGCAGTGCGACGGCCAACAGATGCAAAAGCCTTGTCTCCGATCACAAACTTGACGCGTATGAAGATCAGAAACGCAAACCCTACAAAAATACCTTTTTTGCGATATTGACATATTGAACATCTCCTTTGTGGTGTCATAGATGCCACACATGGAAGCCAGCCGCACCGAATAGATTGGGGCCGTTGCAACATAACGGCCTGCTTCGGTGCGGCTGGTTTTTCTTTGCTACAATCAATCCGTCATTTTTGCCACGCACCCCTGACGGAAGGCATGATGCAGGCCGCCTTTGGCAAGGCTGTCCCAACACCGCAGCATCGTACAAAACGTGTGCTGCCGTGTTCCCCCCTCAAGTCAGTGGGAGGCCGTAGCTGGAGTTGCGTATCGCCCGCGCTGTCATCGCGCCCGGTTTGCCAAACCAGGTCAAGGGCTGCGTAGATCGCTCGGGCAGCTTGTCCAAGATCACCTCCTGAAAGCTGCCGTCTCAGCGGCGCGCCCTATACCGCTATCACGCGGGGTCTGTGCCTGCATCATGGTCTGTTCAGTTCTCAATGTTCAGTAAAAAGTTCGTAGAAAATGTCCCTTCACTTATCGCCACTATTCGGGCCTTTTATCACCCTGTTTTTTGAAAAAAACGAAAATTTTCTTTTCCGCGGCGGCAATCGATTTGTGGACGCACTGAAAACTGACGCCTTCCTCTTTTGCAATCTCACGCATGGTCATTCCCCCAACGTGGAACATCCAAAGCCGACGGAACTGCGTCTCGCTCATTTTGCTTTTGATCTGTCTCACCAGGTCAGCATCGTGCTGCATTTTTTCCAGCCGGTCATGCTCTGCTTCCAGCATGGCGTCCACGCCATGTACGGATATGGAGTTCGCGCCAAGTTCTTCCATGGACACCGTATGATTGTCCTGAAAGTGGTTGCGCTTTTCAGTATCGTGGTAATCCGCATCCGACCAAGTTTTCCAGTTCTGGAATTCTTCCTCGCTGGCAAAGTCCTCACGGGTCAGGCGGATGATATGCTTGTCGGCATCTATGTAGACAATGGCGGTCGTGTCTTTTTTGTTCAACGCATAGTCGCTCTTTCTATCGAACATAATCGTTCCTCCGTTCCGATTTGGTGAATTAGCGAATCGAAACGGCATATAGGAGGAGAACGACATCCGACAGAAAATGCTAAAAATCGACAAAAAAGCCCCATGCAGGTTTTTCTTCCTGCACGGGGCTTTCCATAGGTGCTTGATATTTCCGAAAAGGTTGGTGAATTGGGTAGTGGGGAATATATGGCTAAAAATATAAGCTGTAGCACATAATAAGTAAGCTTCAGCTTATACTCAATCGCGCCTCTTTTGATCAGCACACTTCCAGCCTGTTTTCTCAACTGAAAGCGGCCTTTTGCCTTTTGTTATGCACATCCTTCCTGTCGAATCTGAGATTGCATCATAAGTAAAGCCTCCCCATCCCATCCAAAAGTGAGCTATAGATTACTTTGTGTAATTTGTTTGGTGATTTATTGAAGGCTATATTTTATTTAGAATATCTTTGAGGTGAGCTGCGATGTACGATCCGGTGAATGCATTTGGAGAAAAAGTCCTTGAAAAGCGAAAAAAGCGGGATCAAACGCAAAAGGAGCTTGCAGCAAAGCTGGGGATGAGTCATCGGACCGTCTTGCAGGCAGAAACCGGGCAGAGCAATCCGAAGTTTGAAACAGTTGTTCTTTTGGCGCAGGACTTAGACATCAGTCTCGATGCGTTGGTATTCCCGGACACCGCCGCTCCCAATGCAGTCCAGAAATGTGTATATGACTTCTTTCATGGAAAAACGGAAAAAGAAGCGCAAAGGTACATTGACATTTGCAGAAGCATTGAGGCGCTGAACGAGGATAAGAACGACAAAGAGAACAAATAAGAAAGCGTTGGATGCACAGTCATCCAGTGCTTTTCTTTTTTTGTGAGACCGCCGAAAATTCTGTGTAATCGACAGGAGATGACAGTATGAATCC
>CAMBCW010000139.1 GCA_945864925.1 uncultured Clostridia bacterium | reverse complement strand
TGATAGAAAGATGATGGAGCGGGAAGGAAAATGATTATAGATGATGAAAGATGATGTAAAAATGAAAAAATGTTCCAGAAATGTTGATTTCAGGAACAAAATGGACTATAATTAATTTATAGAAAATAAGCGCTCCAATAGCCCTCCAAATAAGTTCTTTTAGAGCGTAGTGTTGTCGCAAACCCTGTATTTTCAAGGCATAGCTCAGTCGGTTCTCTTGTTCGGGCACAGCCCGAACGGAGCCCTGCCTTTTAAGCAGGGTGTCCGGAGTTCGAATCTCCGGCGGGTCACCAAACAGAAAATCCTGTCGAATTTCGGCAGGATTTTCTGTTTGTATTATTCATTTTTCAATATTCATCATTCATTATTCATTTGAGGGACAGGATTTTCTGAATGAATAATGAAGTCGCTGCGCTGATGAATGATGAATAATGAAGAATTGCCACGTCGCTTTGCTCCTCGCAATGACAGTATTGGATGGAACCCTGTCATTAAAATCCGTGTGCTTACTAAAACCGATCGTCATAATTCCATTTACAGCGCTCAGATTGACGTCAAATGGCTCAGTTGCTTGACTTTTATTCGAAAAGAATTACAATGTTTACAGTGAGAGAATTTTGCAGAAAATGGAAGTGAGCAATATGATAGAAATCATACTCCTAAAGAATGGCACGCATTTTTCGGCGGCAGTCCAAGCTTGATCATTGATGGCGATGGATATATTTATCAGGCAAGTGAATATTATAATCTCATGCCGCGTCCTTGCGGTTGGATTAATTTTTCCCGTGGTGAAGTTTACGGTGAAGACTACGGCAGCGTCAACCCTCGTCCAATCGCCTATATTCGGGACAAGGACGGGGTCAAGGAGATTTACGAGAAAAGACCAGAGGCTTCGTTGGGAGCGGTTCCGTTTCTGTATATTGCGAACGGACAGGTTTATACCAGAGAAGCGTACTATAAAGTGTTCGGCGGCAGTGCCTCTGCCTATGTAAAAGAGGATACCAAGCAGAAGGTAAAGGAAGAACCGAAAAAACAGGATACAAACAGTACGGAAAATGCCCAGCGAAAAGCAAATCGAGGCGGAGGAATCCCCATTCCAAGCGGCATAGGTGGAGGCGCCGGAGCTGGTTTGGGCTTTTTCCTGTTTATTGTTGCCTTTTTAGCACTGGGAAAGATATTCGATAAAATGGTTGACATCATGCGTGATCCCAAAAGGCTGTTCACTTTTTGCTTGATTTGTATCAGCCTTGTTCTTTATGTAATTCTGTTAGCAAAACTGATCCTTGGTGTTGTCAGCCTGATTAAAGGCGAAGGCTTCATGAAAGGCTTTAACATTCAGATTTTCAAAGGATTAAAGCAAAAGTTTTCACGGAATACAAAGAAATCCAAGCCAAAAGCAAAGGCCACTAGAAGTAATGCATCGGCATACACCGGACCAACCACTTATCAGCATACCTGTGGCAAATGCGGAAAGAGATTCAACGATCACGCAGCACATAATTCATACTGCGACTCCTGTCGCGCTCAAGCAAAGAGAGAGGCACAACATGCCGGACAGTACACGGCAAAACAGGCATCTCCGGAAGAGAAAAAGATCTTTACCTGTCCGAAGTGCAGAGCTCGGAACCGAGTTCCTGCAGGAAAAGGACGCATTGTTATCACCTGCGGCAACCGCAATTGCAGAAATCGTTTTGTAGTAGAAAGCTAAGGAGGGATTTCGGTGAAGATCAAATGTGATCTCTGCGGTGGTGAACTTCAGATGGATGTCGGAGGGCAGACTGCAAGCTGTGTTGACTGCGGAATGAAACACTCCCTCGAGCGTTTGCGCGAGAAATTGGCCGAGGCTGAAGCAAAGAAACCTTCTGCTTCAGAGAAAGAAACGATCGTCGAAGCGGAAATTTTTGATTCTGAATGGGAGCCGACCGAGCTGGAAACCTATGATGCGGAGTGGGATATTACTTACGATACCGACGAGATGAGCACTCGTTTTCTTCGATTTAGTGCAAAAATGCTTGCACCGCCAGGGGCAGACTCTACACCATGGGAAAAGATTGAATGGGATATTTATAGTTTCAATAACTGTGAATTCTCCATTGACTTCCGCGATGATGTTCTGGCAAAACTATTTCCCGCAGAGTATAGATTGTATCATCAGGAGTACGCCAAAGCTCAAAAAGTATCGGAACAGATCGATGCAATCGGAATCATCATGCGTAAAACGGCCTTTGATGTGGCATTGACGCCGGAGCAGTTGGAAAGACTTGATCCATTGCTGGAGGTTTTTACGAATTGCGAAGCATCTGCGGCCAATCCATCACAGCCTGTGTGGGAAATGGAACTGAATTATCCGAATTTTGACCTGAAGCATAAAGTTCTGGGAAGCATTGGCGAGGGAAACGAAGTTTTGATGAAACTCAAGGACTTGCTTTTGAAAATCTTCACCGAACACTTCCGGGAGCGCTATCCTTGGATTTACAGCATCGACTTGAATCATTAAGCCAGAGCCTCCCGAAAGACAAATCGTCTCAGCCTGCCGAAATTCGGCAGGCTGTTCTGCATGAATCAAGCATAATAAAGCCGATGCGCTGATGAACCCGGAATCATCGCCATGCCCTGCCGCTATTTCGGGAGAGCCGGCGGCTTTGTGTCAATCAAGCCATGACGCCAAGGCCCTTGGCAACAATGGAGATAAAGTCCTGCACGTTCGTTACAATGGTGGTTGCGCTGAGGCTGCCGCGGTCCAGCAGTTTGTTGACCACAAATTCGTCGGCGTCCACACAGTACAGGTAAACCGGGCGGACGGTGCCATCCTCCAGAACGCGGAAGGAGGGCGTCATATTGCCGGTGGCGATGGTGTGAAGCATGGTGGCCAGGCAGATGACGGTGGTGGCCTTTTTGACAAGGCCCCGCATGGCGCTCTGGCCGTCATAGGCGTTGCCGATCACTTCGGGCAGCGGGCCATCATCGCGAATCGATCCGGTCAGCACAAAGGGAATTTGGTTCTTCACAAGGCTGTACATGATGCCGTTATCGATCTTGTAGTCCTCCAAAAACTGCGGAATGGAGCCGCTCCGGCGGACTTTATTGATCACGTCCAAATGGTTGTAGTGGCCGTTGGGCTGGGATTTCTGGGTGTAAATATCCTGGCCCAGGGCGGTGTGCAAAAGAGCGCCCTCCAAATCATGGGTGGCCAGAGCGTTGCCTGCCAGCAGTCCATGGGCATAGCCGTTTTCCACCAGGGCCTGCATGGCGTTTCTTGCGTCATAGTCAAAGGCGAAGGCCGGGCCCATCACCCAGATAATATTGCCGTGCTCCTTTTCATGGCGCAGCAGTTCGATCAACCGGTCGTAGTCCCTTGCGTAGGAGGTCTCGCGGCTGCGGCCCTGACGGAATACGAACTGGTCCTCCAGAATTTCGCCCGGCTCCTCGAAGCCATGGCAGTGCATATAGATCCCTTCCGAGCAGTTTTCACTGCGGCCCAGGATGACGCGGTCGCCTTTGCGCAGATTCCGGTTTTCCACCACCTGCAGAGTCCCGTCGGCGGCGTACACAACGCTGGAATCCATGCGGCTTTCCTCGGCCAGCATCCAGACTCCGTTGATCTTGAAATATTCGGGATACATGGACGTGCTGTGATAGGATTCCGGCGCGACGCCGTCCATGGGCGCCGGCGCCCAGCGGGCATCGGGTGCGTTCCGGAATTTTTCTTCCGTGAAATCGGGCGCATGGTAACGGGGCATATCGAAAGCCATGAGAATCCTCCTTAATGCAGCGTCGCGTAGATAACGGCTTTGATGGTGTGCATCCGGTTTCCGGCCTCTTCAAATACGACGGACTGGGGGCCGGAGAACACTTCGTCGGAAACTTCCATTTCCGTGATGCCGAATTTGTCCGCAATCTCCTTGCCGATGGTGGTGTTGGTATCGTGGAAAGAGGGCAGGCAGTGCATGAAGATGGCGTCGCTCTTGGCAAGGGCCATCACCTTGGCGTTCACCTGGTAGGGCTTGAGCAGGCGGATTCGCTCGGACCAGACGCTGTCCGGCTCTCCCATGGAAACCCAGATATCCGTATACAGAACATCCGCGCCGGAGGCGCCCTCGGTGATGTCTTCCGTCAGGCGGATGGTGCCGCCGTTCTCCGCCGCGATCTTCTTGCAGGTTTCCACAAGCGCGGGCGCCGGGAACAGCTCCCTGGGCGCGCACGCCGTAAAGTGGATGCCCATCTTCGCGCAGGCGATCATCAGGGAATTGCCCATATTGTTGCGGGCGTCGCCGAAATAGGTGAAGTGCAGGCCCTTCAGGCGGCCCTTCTTTTCCTCCATGGTCAGCAGGTCGGCCAGCATCTGGGTGGGATGGACCTCGTCGGTCAAACCGTTCCACACGGGAATACCTGCGTTTTCGGCCAGGGTTTCCACGACCTTCTGGCTGAAGCCGCGATATTCGATTCCGTCATAGATCTGGCCCAGGACGTGGGCGGTGTCCGCGATGGATTCCTTCTTGCCCATCTGGCTGCTGCCGGGATCCAGATAGGTGACGCCGAGACCCAGATCCATCCCGGCCACCTCGAAGGAACAGCGGGTGCGGGTGGACGTTTTTTCAAAAAGCAGGACGATGTTCTTGCCTTCCAGATAGCGGTGGGGCGTGCCGGCACGTTTCAGGTCCTTAAAGTTTTTGGACAGATCCAGCAGATAGCGGATTTCCGCGGGGCTGAAATCCAGAAGCGTCAGAAAGTTTCTTCCTCTGATATTGATGGCCATATCGATGATCTCCTTTTATAATATACTGATTTTATGATGATCGGTTTTATGAAGCATGACATATTTATGATAGGGTTCTGTCCTGCTCTGTCATTGCGAGGAGCGAAGCGACGTGGCAATCCGTATCCCCTATGCTGCAAATAACGGAGTATTTCCGTAAAACTGGTCCGTGCGAAAGGAAACGGATTGCCGCGCCAGTCTGCGGACTGGCTCGCAATGACAGCATTGTTTTGAACATCCGCTCAGGTATGAACGGGGTCTCGGAACAGCGGCATGCTCATGCAGCGCGGGCCGCCGCGGCCGCGGGACAGCTCGGAGCTGGACAGCTTCAGAATCCGGATGCCGTTGTCCTCCAGAATCTGATTGGTCACATAATTGCGGTCGTAGACAATGACGGTTCCGGGATTGACGCAGAGGGTGTTGGAGCCGTCGCTCCACTGCTCCCGGTCGGCGGCAATTTCGTTTTCTCCGCCGCAGTGAATCAGCTGCACATGATCCAGCCCCAGATATTCCATCAGGATCTGATCCAAAGAACGCTCCAACCGGCGCACCGTCAGCTGCTTTGCGTGCTTTCCGGTCAATTCATAGACCGTCAGCCGGTTCAGGATCCCCGGATGCACGGTGAATTTATCGGCATCCACCTGCGTAAACACCGTGTCGAGGTGCATATACGCCCGGGTTCTGGGGATTTCAAAGGCGAGCACCGTGTCGATGGAGCTTTCCTCCTGGCTGAAAATATTCCTTGCCAGACGCTCGATGGCCTCGGGCTGGGTGCGCTGGGAGATCCCCACGGCCAGAACCGTGTCGCTGAGATTGATGATGTCGCCGCCTTCTATGGAGAAATGCTGTTCCGGTCCGTAATACAGCGGCACCTGGCCCGCGAACGCGGGATGATAGGTCAGGATATATTTCCCGTAGAGGGTTTCCCGGTTCCGGGTGGCGGAGTACATGTGATTCAGGCTGACGCCGTTTCCGATGCAGGCGAAGGGATCCCTTGTAAAATACAAATTGGGGATCGGCGGCATCAAAAAACGCGCGCGGGTACTTGCGATGTCGGACAGCTGACAGCCCTGCGACGGAAAGACCTCCCGGTACGTCACGCCCTCCATGGTCTGCTGAACCAGCTGCAGCGGGTCTGTGATGGCCTGCAGATATTCCAGCAGCGGCTCCCGGTACCCCAGGGCATAGTTTCCCGCCTGAGAGATGGCGTCGGCGATAAACTGCTGCTGCAGCTGCTTGTCCGAGGCCAGAACCTCCGCGGCCAGATCCTCCAGATAGACAACCTCCGCGCCGCAGGAACGAAGCAGTGCGGCAAATTCATCGTGTTCCTGCTGGGCTCTGTGCAAATAGGGAATGTCATCAAACAGCAGCTGTTCCATGGTGTCGGGGCTCAGGTGCTCCAGCTCCCGTCCGGGGCGCTGCAGCAGCACCTTCTTCAAAGGACCGATCTCGCTCTTCACACAAATGGACACGCAAACACTTCCTTTCGTATCCTGTAGGGCTATTTTAGCGGACGCAACGAAAAACCGGCGGACAGTGTTTCGTGGTATTTTTGTAT
>CAMBCW010000138.1 GCA_945864925.1 uncultured Clostridia bacterium | reverse complement strand
GGCAGCGGCAGATGTGTATAAGAGACAGGAGCAGAAGATGAAGTCTGTTACTGTGGAAACGTTCGGCGAGGAATATCCCGAGCCGGACAAGCTGAAAGATCCCTACGGCAGATTCTAAAACATCCAGGGCGGCAAAGCCGCCCTGTCATATGGGGCTGCACTGGTTTCGACGGGGATAGTGAGGCTGGATAAGCGGGCAGAGGCGCCTGACCTCTATAAAATGGGCAACTTTTTTAAATTAACTGACAACGATAACTTCGTTCTGGCTGCTGCTTAATTAGCGGCCCATCCTCCCCGGAAGGACCACGAGCCGGGCTAGGGTGTGATTTGAGTGGTGACCGTGCGTGCGGTAAGCTTTGCCCGTACCATGAATCATGAAGCTACCAAGTCATGGAGTGTGTTTGTTCACGCCATGGCAAGGGAATGTAAATAACAAACTGCGCCCGGAGAAAGTCTTGTCAAGTTATTTTCGGACAGGGGTTCGATTCCCCTCAGCTCCACCAAAATAGAGAATCCTGCCGTATGACGGCAGGATTTTCTACTATCATCATGCTTTCATCCGTTTCAGAAGGTACGGAATTGCCTCTTCGAAATTGACACCGCGACGGGGATCCTCTTCTGGGTGCTGCAATGTCAGGCGGATACATTCCGCAGTGAAGTCTGCAGCCAGGACAGCAGCGTCCTGCCAGGCGTAACCTTTGGCCAGGGTGCCAACGCATACGCTGGAAAAAAGGTCGCCTGTGCCATGGTAGCTGGCAGGCAGCTTCTCCCGGCTGTAGAAAAATGTTTCCCCACTCTCCCGGTCGTAGCCTGCAATGCCGGTTCTCCCCTCTTCCGGACTGACACCGGTCAGGATACAGATTCCGGCGCCCAGATCTGCAGTTTTACAGAGTAATTCCTGGATGTCCTCTTGGCTGAAATGGTTTTGATAGGGCACTCCCGTCATCAGGCAGGCCTCCGTCAGATTGGGGACAATCACATCAGCCTGGGCGCACAGGCCCGCCATATGTCCGACAAACTCCATATCAAATCCCTGATACAATGTTCCGTGGTCTGCCATGGCCGGATCGACAAAAACGAAATTGGACTCTGACCGAAAGTCCGCAAACAACTGTCTTATGAAATCAATCTGTGCTGCGGAACGCAAATATCCCGTGTAAATGGCATCAAATTCCAAGCCAGTCTGCTTCCAATGACGAGTTATGGGTTGGATCTGATCCGACAGGTCCTTACAAGTACAATTGGGAAACATGGTATGCGTGGACAGGACCGCTGTGGGCAGGACCGAAGCCTCCACCCCCATGGCTGAAATAACCGGCAATGCAATCGTCAGTGAGCACTTTCCCACGCAGGAAATGTCCTGCACTGTCAAAATCCGTTTCATTAGCATTCCTCCATGCTTTTTCTTTCATTATACTCCGGAAAAGTAAAAACGCTATGGTAGATTTTTCATGATTCAGACCGGTTCCTCCGCGGGAGGATGGTGAAAAATGCATCTTGTGGTGTGCGGAAAAAGCGAGTATAATGGAACAATAATGCACGAGAAAGGAGATCCCCCATGATTGATCCGCGAGCTATGGCCTATGTCAATCTCTACGGTGTGCTTGCAACCCTGGAGAATTTGTGCGCCATGGACCGTTCTGCCAAAGATATTCTGCAAAAGCTCTCCAAGCCGGTCTCCCTTTGCTTTGAAGTCAAGGGTGGTCCCTGTGGAACGCTCCACTTTTCTAAAGACGGATGTAAATTCTCCGAGGGAAGTGAAAACTGCACCTGCAAGATGCACTTCGGTTCTCCTGCTGCATTCAACCGTCTGATCGACAACAGCAAGCCCGGCCTTCCGACCAAGAATCCGGTGCAAGTGCTTTCTTTCCTGCTGGGTCCCTTCACGGCGCTGACCAACCGTCTGACTGAGCTGCTGCGGCCTTCTGCGGACGCGCTGAAAGATCGGGAATTTTTTGAAGAAAGCACCATTCTGACTTTTTATACGATTGTTGGCGGGATCTCCGCCCTGGCAAATACAGATCCCATTGCCAGAATTTCTGCCGGCAACACTGTGGACGGCGAAGTCCAGGTGGGAATCAAGGGTGCCGCATCCGCAACGATTCGGGTTCAAAATCACGTTTTCACCACAGTCAAGCAGGCTGCTGCGTCCCCCAGAGCCATTATGGAATTTGCTGACATTGATTTGGCCCACGGCCTGTTTACCGGTACTGCCAGCACAATGAATGAAATGTGCAAGGGCCGGATCCGACTTGCCGGCATGATTTCTATGGTGGACAATATTAACCGCATCCTGGACCGAATCTCCGTCTATTTGGCATAAGGAGGCTGGAGCATGAGCAGATTTCCTGAATACAACCACGAAAAAAGCCGCGGTTGGTTTGACCGCGCGCTGAATGTCATTCCTTCCGGCGTCTATGGCCACCTGGGCCCCACGGAGGGTCTGTTCCTTCCAATTGAAAAATGGCCGCTGATCTGCAGCAGGGCCCAAGGTACTTATTTCTGGGACATGGATGGCAACCGGTATCTGGACCTCATGTGCGCCTATGGTCCCAATGTGCTGGGATATGGAGATCCTGATGTAGATGCCGCCGCCATGGCACAGTTGTCTGTCGGCAACTGCACCACTGCCCCCTCTTACAAAATGGTGGAATGCGCCGAGCTGTTGGTGGATACGGTCGCCATGGCAGACTGGGCCTTTTTCATGAAAAACGGCACTGACGCCACCACCTTTTCCGTCCTCTGCGCCCGTGCCCACACCAGAAAGCGGAAAGTCTTTTTCCTGAAAAACTATTATCACGGCAATGACGCCTGGGCTATGAAGGCCGACTATCCCGGCATTTTGCCCGAAGACGTCGCTCATAACGTGATCCTCCCTTGGTTTGACCTGCAAGCTTTGGAGGATGCCTATCAGGCCTGTGACGGCGATGTGGCCGCCTTGATTGCACAGCCCTATGATCACGGCAACTTCTACGACAACCGCCTGGCCAGTAAGGAATATTGGGCCTCTGTGCGGAAGTTCTGCACGGAGCATGGCATTGTGCTGATTATTGACGACGTCCGCGCCGGCTTCCGCCTGGACCTGGCCGGCTCCGACCACTATTATGGCTTTGAAGCCGATTTGATTTGCTTCTGCAAAGCGTTGGCTAACGGATATAACATGTCTGCTGTCTGCGGAAAAGAGTTCCTGCGTCCTGCCGCCTCCTCCCTATCCTTCACCGGTTCCTATTGGATGAGCGCAGAACCTTTTGCCGCCTGCATTGCCTGTATCAACAAGATGAAAAAATTGAACACGCCAAAGCTGTTCCGGGAACTGGGAACCAAACTCACTGCCGGCTTCCAGGCCGCCGGTAGGGCGCATGGATTTGACTTGGTTGTCTCCGGCGAGCCGGCTTTGTTTTATCTTCGGATTGCCAATGATGACAGCCTGATGCTCCATCAGGAATGGGTCGCTGAATGCGTCTCCCGCGGTCTGTTCATTACGAGCCACCACAACCATTTTCTGAATGCTGCTGTGACAGATGCCGACATTCAATTGGCCATTGACATCGCAGACGACGCTTTCTCTGTCCTGGCTGCAAATCATCCGGAGCTGCGGTAACTTCTCAGTCCGCATTTAAAAGAACTGCAATTAGGAGGTGCGCCTGTTGCGCTATATCGGCCAAGCAATCCGTGATTTTATAAAAAAAGCGGATATGGTTCTGCTTCTGCTGTGTACCATCGCCACGATATTTGGGATCGTTGTGATCTCCAGTGCCACAGCCACAGCAGGCAATTCCAGCTATATCATGATTCAAACCATCGCGTTGCTGTTGGGCATTGTCATCTACGCGGTGCTGACACTGATTGATGTGGATATCATCGCAGAGCGGCGGGAACTGCTTCTGTTGTTTTCCATCATCTTCATCGGTCTGCTGAAGTTTTTCGGTATTGATGGCGGCACCGGCAACCGCAGCTGGCTGGATGTGCCCCTGCTGCCCATGAACATACAGCCTGCTGAGATTTGCAAAACCTTTTTTATCATCATCTTGGCCAAAATGATGAGCGTAAACCAAAACAAGCTGTCCTCGCCTCTGAACGTGGGCAAAATGGGACTGCTGACCGCATTTTTCTTTGGATTCATTGTCTATGTATCCTCTGATGCCGGCGTTGCCCTGATCTATGTGTTTATCTTTCTGACCATGGCCTTTGCGGGGGGAGTCAGTTTGATCTGGTTCCTGCTTGGTATCGGTGCTGTTACGCTGGCCGCGCCTGTTGTGCTGACCATGCTGGACGAATACCAGTACAACCGAATTATGATGTTCTTTGACCCCTCCATTGACCCCTCCGGTCAGGGCGTCCGCTGGCACACCAACCTCTCTCTGCGGTATATCCAGAACGGCAGTGTGGCCGGGCAAGGACTTTACAACGGCACCATGGTCAAGGGCGAAGCCATGCCCGCTCAACACACGGACTTTATTTTCTCCTCCATTGCCGAGGAGTTGGGCATGCTTGGTTGCGTGGCGGTGCTTCTTCTGTTAAGCGCCATTGTAATCCGCTGCATCTATGTGGGCGTGAAATCCGGCAACTTTATGAATCGGACCATCTGTATTGGGATTGCCGGCATGCTGCTGTTCCAAATTCTGGTCAATGTGGGAATGTGCGTTGGAATGTTCCCGGTTATCGGTTTGACGCTGCCCTTTATCAGCTATG
The DNA here is from genome assembly GCA_945864925.1 of uncultured Clostridia bacterium. Classification (GTDB taxonomy): domain Bacteria; phylum Bacillota; class Clostridia; order Oscillospirales; family Oscillospiraceae; genus Avoscillospira. The sequence continues at coordinate 1,650 of CAMBCW010000138.1, read as the reverse complement.
GCGGTTCCTCCGTCGTCACCATGTTTATGGCCATGGGCGTGGTCTCGGGCATCCATATGCGTCCTGCGCCGGACGGCACTGCCCAGTACATCCGTCCCCGCAGCAGTCTGTCGTTGTCTTTGGAATAAGATTCTAATTTCAGCAAACACTACCTCCGAAGCTTCTTTGCGGCAACGCACAAGATTAGGAGGTAGTTTTTTTGTACAAAGCAAAACACATTTCATTTCTGGCAGTCCTGGGACTGCTGCTGGCTGCCATGCTGGCTGTGCCTGCGGCCGCCCAGGAGATTTCCGTAAACTCCAACGCCCAATTCTGCTTTTCTGCGGAAGATTTCAGCACGCAGGACAGTGATGACGGAATTTTCCTCACCGCCGTACCCAGTCCCAGGATCGCCACTGTATACTATGGCAATCGGGTTCTGCGGGCTGGCGACGCTCTTCCCAAAGAGGCCCTCAATCAACTCACGCTGGATACCAGCTGCGTCACGCAGCAGGACACCGCTCTGGAATACTATACCGTTTCCAGCGGAAAAATTACCGGTACAAAAGCATTGAAGCTCTCGATTCTTCCCAAGAAGAACAGTCCTCCCACGGCGGAAAACAGCAGTTTTGAAACTTACAAAAACATCGCCAACACCGGCGAACTGAAGGCCTCTGATCCGGAAGGGTCTGAACTGACCTTCACGCTGGTGGATGAGCCCAAGAGAGGCAGTGTCGAACTGCATCAGGACGGGACTTTCACCTATACGCCAAAAGAAAATAAGGTTGGAAATGACAGCTTTACGTTTACGGTGACAGACGACGCGGGCAACACTTCTTCTGTTGCAAAAGTATCTGTTAAAATTAAGAAACCCGCTGATAAAGCCGTTTATGCTGATATGTCCAACGACCCCGACGCCTTTGAAGCCATGTGGCTGAAAGATCAAGATATTTTTACCGGTTCAGAAATCGGCGGAAATCTCTGCTTTTCTCCCGATGAGGTCGTTGCACGCGGAGAATTTCTCGTCATGGTGATGAAATTGATGGACGCCGACGCCTGCGAAAGTCAGGTGACAACCGGCTTTGCAGATGAGGCCGATACGCCGGTTTGGCTGCAGCCTTATATCGTTTCTGCCCTGGGAAACGGAATGATCTCCGGTACCAGCTCGGATGACGGCGTGGTTTTCCGGCCTGCCGCAGCCTTGACAAAAGCAGAGGCCGCGGTCATGCTGCAGAATATTCTTCACCTGCCGACCAGTGAAACGGCGCCAGTATTCTCGCAGTCCGATGACAGCGCCATTCCTGCCTGGGCTGCCGAGGCGGCAGCCGCACTCTCTCAAGCGGGAGTTGAAGTGGCTGTCGGCAGCGAATCCGATTTAGTCACCCGGCGGGATGCTGCCAGAATTCTGTACGGTGTCAGCCAGTTGATGGATGAAGAAGCACGTTCCGCGTTCTACTGGGCGCAGTAAACACAAAAAGAAAAGGGATTGCAAGTCTCTTGCAATCCCTTTCAGACTGTCGATCAACCTCTGCAGTAAGAGCGATCCAGCGTTTTCCGATTTGACAGCCTCGCAGAGTTTCCCCGCCCGCAGGCGGGGAAAGAAATCTGAAATTCTCAAAATTTCAGGACATGTGCCTGAAATTTTGAACATTTATCGGTCAAGTGTGGGCC
>CAMBCW010000137.1 GCA_945864925.1 uncultured Clostridia bacterium | reverse complement strand
CACTGCATATCGTCGGCAGCGTCAGATGTGTATAAGAGACAGGCCCTATGCCGAGGCGGGGGCCGGCTTCACGCTGTCGGACCTGACGGTGGTCAACGCCGGGGCCGTGGAGGCGGGCCTGCCGGACTGCCGGCCCCTCAGCGACTGGCCCGGCCTGCTGGAGACCCGGGCGCCCTTCTCCACCCTGCGGCTGCCGGCCCGGGTGCTGATTCAGACGGCGGCGGGCATCTGGGAGCCGGTGTCGGAGGAGGTGCTGCCCGCCGGCCGGGGCGGCACGGGGTTTTCGTCCTATACGGCGGGCCAGCTGCTCTACGCCGGGGCCGACGGAGCCCTGGCGGTGCTGAATCCCCCGGCCGGAGACGGCGCCTTCCTGAAATATGACGGCGCGCCCGCCTGGAAAGGACCGGCGGACGCGGGGATTCTGCGGATCACCACCGGCACCTACACCGGCACCGGCAGCGCTGGCAGCGTCACCCTGCCCGTGACGCCGAAGCTGCTGTATGTATTCTCCAGGAGCGGCCCCATTGCCGACAATACGATCTTCGAGGCCAACCATCTGGACAACCCGGTGGTGCTGGCCGACGGCGCCACGGCCACCGAGCTCGGCGGCCACTATAACGAGGATGACTTCTTCTGCCGGTATCCCGTCTGCGTCTCCCTCTCCGGGGACACGCTGCGGTTTTTCGTCGGCCCGACGACGGTTTCCCAGGCCACACCGGATCTGTGCAACCGCAGCGGTGTGGAATACGGCTGGGTGGCCGTCTATTGAGAGAGGGGCGGCTTATGAATCTGGAATTTTTCGTGAAGGACAAGCGGATCGCCCGGAAGGGCCTGGAGCCCCTGGTGGGGGACACGGCGGGCTATTACACCTTCACAGTGGAGTTTGACCGGGAATGGGACGGGCTGACCAAGGTGGTGGTGTTCCAGAACGGCGATCAGACGGCCCAGCTGATCTATACGGGCCAGAGTCCCCTGCCGGCCCAGGTCAGCGGCCGGGGGGACCTGTATGTGTCCTGCCACGGCTACCGGAAAGCCGGCGACCAGGTGGCAATTCTGCGCACCATCCGCATGACCCGGCCGGTGCGGCTCCTGGGGGCCTGGCCCATGGCCGGGGGAAAGCCGGAGCAGTACAGCCCCTCCGCCTTTGAACAGATCGTCGCCACGGTGGACGAGGCCCGGCAGGCGGCGAAAGAAACCAGGACGCTGACAGAGGCGTTCCGGAGCCAGTGGGAGGCCGGGGCCTTCAACGGCCCCGCAGGCCCCAAAGGAGAGACCGGTCCGGCAGGCCCCAAGGGCGCCGATGGGACCGTGGCCTTTGACAGCCTGACCGAGGCCCAGCGGGAGAGCCTCCGGGGACCGGCAGGTCCCCAGGGCGAGACAGGCCCCCAGGGCGAAACCGGTCCCCAGGGTCCGGCGGGCCCCCAGGGGGCGGCCTTCACCTACGCCGACTTTACGGAGGAGCAGCTGGCCGCCCTGAAGGGGGAAAAGGGCGACAAGGGCGACAAAGGCGACAAGGGCGACACCGGAGCAACGCCGACCCTCAACAACACGGTCACCAGCACCAGCACCACCCAGGCGGCCACGGCCAACGCCGTGAAAACCGCCTACGACAAAGCGGCGGCGGCCATGCCCAAGACCGGCGGAACCTTCACCGGTACCGTCAAGGCAGGGAGCAGCTATGAGACCGCCGGAACCATGCTCCTGCGGAATTCCAAGCTGGTTTCGGCGGAGGAAGCTCCGACGGTCAACGGGGAACTCGTGTGGGTGTATGGGTGAGGTGATTGGATATGGCTCACAAAACAATCGTTGGCGGTACGTCCTATGCAATCAAGGGCGGAAAGGGAATGGCGGGCGGGACGTCCTTTGGGGTCAAAAAGGGGAAAACCATGGTGGACGGCACGGTCTATGAGATTGGATTCGGACAGGCTATATCGGATCTTCCGGTGGGGGCCTCTGTATTCATGAACGTCAATGGTGCGGAAAAAGAGTTCTTAATTGTTCACCAGGGGAAACCCTCCACGCTGTATGACGATTCGTGCGACGGCACCTGGCTGCTGATAAAGGACCTCTATGAGTCTCGTGCGTGGCACAGCTCGGATGCCAACGAATATGCCAACAGCACCATTCACAGCTACCTGAACAGCACCTTCCTTGCCCTGTTTGATTCCAATATTCAAACCGCAATCAAAGAAGTAAAGATTCCGTATATAAAGTTCGATGCAACGTACGGAACTTGGAAAGTTGCTTCTGGTGCGAACGGCCTGCCTGCGAAGATCTTCCTGCTGTCCTTATATGAAGTTGGCTTCGACAAGAGCGTAAGCCAATTTTTCCTGGAGGAAGGCGCCAAGCTGGACTACTTCGAGTCCGGCGATACCAGCGGCGGAACAAACAGAACGAAGCGGATTGCCTACCTGAATGGAACGGCCTCCGCCTGGTGGACCCGCTCCGCGGATACCCTCGAAACTGACCAAGCCTTTTACATCAGATCCACTGGCAGTTACGGCTACTACTACTGCTCCTACGCGTATAGAATCCGTCCTGCCCTGATTCTTCCGGGCGACACATTGGTTGACGACAATTTTAAGGTCATTACATAAAACAAAGGAGTGAAAACTATGACCTATGTAAAAATCCAGGACAAGCAGATGGAAGCGGCCATCAGCGGGAAACTGCGCGATTCCGAATGGGGCAACAGGGAGAGCAAGGCCATCACCTGCGCCATGACCTACCAGGAGGCCCTGGAACTGTTCACGGAGGACACGGCCTGGTCCATTTTGTATCAGGCGGACAGTGATACCGATGAAAACGGTGAGGTGGTCACGCCGGAACCCGTCGTCTATGACAATTCAGACTACTGCGTCCCCGGTCCGATTACCGACAATCGGGACGGAACTGTGACCGTGAAAATGGGAAAAGCCACGGCGGCGGAGCTGCTGGCGGTGCTGATGGGAGGTTAAAAGATGACAAAACTGGAAGCAAAGCGCCTGCGGGCTATCATCGAGCAGGCGGCCCAGGGGCTGGACGATCAGACGGCGCTGGAGGCAAAGTGCCTGCATCCCGTGTGGGCGGCGGGCGCTGCCTATGCCGTGGGACATAAGGTGCAGTACGGCGGCAGGCTGTGGAAGGTGCTCCAGGCTCACACCAGCCAGGACGGCTGGGAGCCGGAAAACGTCCCGGCCCTGTTCACAGAGATCACGGAAAGCCATGCGGGAACCCTGGCAGACCCCATTCCCTATGACAGCAACATGGAGCTGACGGAGGGGCTGTACTACAGCCAGGACGGCGTGGTATACCGCTGCACCAGAAGCACCGGGCAGCCGGTGTACAACGCCCTGGCGGATCTGGTTGGAATCTACGTCGAGGCCGTATAACAAATCTGGAGGTTTAAATAAATGGGGACGATTCTTGCGGCTGTCATTTCCGGGGCTGTGACCCTTGTTGTATGCATGATTAACAATCACGCCCAGGCGGAAAAAACCCGGGCGCTGCTGGACTACCGGCTCAGTGAGCTGGAGAAAAAGGTGGACAAGCACAACCACCTAGTGGAGCGCACCTATCATCTGGAGGGCGATATGGAGGTTGTACACGAGCAGATCAAGGTTGCCAATCACCGGATTGAGGACCTGGAAAAAGCATAATGAAACGGAGGTACATAATATGAAAAACTGGAAACTTTGGATCAAGGCTGCTGGCGTGAGAGCCGTCAAGACTGTGGCCCAGACTGCTGTGGCCACCATCGGCACCAGCGCGGTCATGGGGGAGGTAAACTGGCTCATGGTGGGCAGCGCGTCGCTGCTGGCGGGGATCCTGTCCCTGCTGACCAGCATTGCCGGCCTGCCGGAGGTGCGTGGAGAATAGGTATGTGCCTATACAGGGCGGCCACATCGGGCCGCCCCTACGGCGGCGAATGGAACCATGGGAGGTGCAGAAGTGAATCTTACAGACATCCCTTGTAAGCGGGAGAACTACGGGGGACTGCGGACAAATCCGCCCCGTTATCTGGTGGTGCACTACACCGCCGTACCGGGGGACACGGCGGAGAACAACGGGCGATACTTCGCCCGGGCGGACACGGGGAAAACCTCGGCCCACTACTTTGTGGACGAAAATCAGATTGTCCGGTCGGTGCCGGAGGCGTATGTGGCCTACCACTGCGGCGGCAGCGTCTACTATCACCCGGAGTGCCGGAACGGGAACTCCATCGGCGTGGAGATCTGCACCAAGGGCGGGCCGGGGAACTATTTCTTCGACCCGGGCGCTCTGGAAAACGCCCAATGGCTGCTGCGGCAGCTCATGGAGCAATACGACATCCCGGCGGAACGGGTGGTGCGGCACTGGGACGTGACCCACAAGGTCTGTCCCGCGCCCTTTGTGGGGGCCGGAGCCGCCGCATGGGAGGCGTTCAAAGGAGGGTTGATTGTGTATCAGAAGCTGGAAAACGTGCCGGATTGGGCCAGACCCACGGTGCAGAAGCTGGTGGACCGGAAGGCCCTTTTGGGAGATGAAAACGGAAATCTGAACCTGAGCCGGGACATGGTCCGGATCCTGGTGGTGCTGGACCGGGCCGGATGCCTGGAGCGGGAGACAAAGGAGGAACAGTCATGACAGAAACATTGAGCAGCGCGGATCAGACCTACCTGTCCGCGGAGCAGCAAAAGCAGATCCTGGCCCTGAAGCAGGCCTGGGCTGCCGCCAGCGCCGTCGGAGACCGGGCCGCCATGGACCGGGCCAACCAGCAGGCCGAGGCCATCCGGGCCCAGGCCGGCTATGCCGGCGGCAGCGACGGCAGCGGCTATACCAGGCTCTCCGGCGGGACCGCCTTCCAGGGGGGACAGGCGGCGGAGGACGTGCAGAAATGGGTGGACCAGTACCGCTACACCAATTACAGCAGCCGCAACGGCTGGATCAACGGCTTTTCCACGGACATGAACCTGCGGAGCATGGCCAACTACATCCGCCAGCAGATGCAGGCCAACTCCGACGCCTGGGCCGCCGCCGACGAGGCGGGGAAGGCCTATCTCCATGGGCAGAACCTGCAGCTGGCCAAAATTCTGGAGGACGCCGTGGGCGGCGCCAGCAGCGTCTATAACGAGGAACTGGGGCGCTGGGAAACCACCAACGCGGATCTGGGCTACGGCTACGACGTGGGCCAGTACAACGACCTGGACTGGTACAAAAATTACTACGGCATGACCGATGAGCAGATTGAGAAATACCGCAATGACACGGCCCGCTACCGGAACTTCGTGGACCAGCGGGTGGTGCGCAACTGGGTGGACGAGAGCAACGGCTATACCGGGAAATATGCCCAGTTTGTCAACGGGCCCTACGGGCAGCTGCTCATGGGCACCCGGAACGTCGATCCCCAGGTCTACACCGACCTCATCGGAGACGGATTCGCGGAGCGGGACTACACGGCCCCGGTGGGGGCCGACGGGCAGGTGATTCCCCAGGCTCCGGCCCTGAAGAACAACAATTCCATGACCGATTACACCCGGCAGTTCGCCTCCTATGTGGATGAAAACGGCGTGATTCAGCCGGGGAGCCTGGTCAAGGCCCGCCCCGGCGGCGGGACCGGCTGGACCGGCAGCACCGGCGGCACTGTCTCTGCCGGCGGGGAGGCCGGCGGCAATCTGCTGGACCAGTGGCGGCAGGCGGCGGAGACCCAGACCGTCCAGGCCCGGGACGCCGCCGTGGACCGGGCGGTGCAGCAGCTGCTGCAGGCCCAGACGGAGGCCAACGCCCGCTACCAGACCCAGCGGGAGCAGATCGCCCGGGAGGAGCGCAACGCCCTGGACAACGCCGCCCTCTATGCCGAAACCCGGGGCGACCGGGGCGGCATCGGCCAGGCCCAGTACAGCCAGATCCAGGCCACGGCGGCGGCCAACCGCCAGGCGGTCAACGCCGCCCAGACCCAGCTGGCGGCGGACACGGCCCGGCAGATGGCCCAGCTGCGGGCCGACGGCGAATTTGAGAAGGCCGACAGCCTGCTGGAAATCGCCCAGGTCTATCTGCTGAAGCTGCTGGAGCTGGAGCAGTGGGCGGCGGAATACCAGCTGGACACCCAGAAATTCCAGGAGAGCGTCAGCCAGTGGCAGCAGGAGTTTGCCCTGAAGGCCGCCAAGGCCCTGATCTGAGAAAAAACAGGAGGGAAAACCGATGGAAGAACAAAACAAAGAAGTGGTACAGGAGCAGCGGGATTTTGCCGCAGAGGCGGCGGCGCTGTATGAGGCCCATCCGGAGCTGCGGCAGGACCCCCTGCCGGAGGAGGTGGCCCGGGCCTGCGTGGAGTAGAACAAGCCCCTGACCGAGGCCTATGACGACTACGCCCGCCGGCAGCGGCAGGACGCCCAG
>CAMBCW010000136.1 GCA_945864925.1 uncultured Clostridia bacterium | reverse complement strand
ACACACTGCATATCGTCGGCAGCGTCAGATGTGTATAAGAGACAGGTCCACAGCCTGGTCTCCGCCCACGCGGCGGTAAAGGGCATCGATCCGGGCAGTCAGCTCTGCCGGGCTGAAGGGCTTGGTGATATAATCATCTGCGCCGGTCATCAGGCCGGTCACCTTGTCCATCTCCTGGCTGCGGGCTGTCAGCATGATGATGCCAATCTGCTTATCTGTAGCCCGGATATTCCGACAGACCTCAAAACCATCAATGTCCGGCAGCATCACGTCCAGGATCGCCACGCCTACGTCCGGATGATTCTTCAGCTGCTCCAGGGCTTCCATGCCGGTGCCGGCTTCGATTGCTTCGTATCCGGCCCGCTTCAGGTTGATGACGACAAAGCTGCGAATACTGACCTCATCTTCCAGAATCAAAACTTTCTTCATGGCTGCTCTCCTTCTTTATGTTTCGCCGGAATTCCAGTCCATATATATGAAATGGAACATGGCGGTCAAATCCTCTTCTGTCAGTTCCTGCGCCCAATCGCAGGTTCCCAGCGCTGCAGAATAGGCAATCTCGCCTTTTTCCGCCAGCAAAATCCTGCCGTCAGCCTGTGCCAATTCCAAGCGGTCCTCCCCGGTAAAGGCATAGATGGTCAGGATTTCCTCCGGTTCCCGGTCATAGCCATTCCACTTGGAAAATGTATGGCCAAGGACATCCGATACCGTTTTTTCCTGAGAAACCGAAAGCCGGTCATGCCACTGCTCAGGCAGGACCAGGTACCATCCGCGGGCATAATTGTGATAGGTTGTCAGCTTCACCTTCCTGCCGCCCTCCGGCGCCAGATTATACCAATCAATGACCCAGTATGTAGCATCCCCCGCAGTGGCACTGGGAAGCGCAACCGGCATCGGAAGCTCAATCACACCATCCTCGTCAATATCCGAGGCATAGACGTTATAGCTCCGGATGGTCTGCGCGCTGAAGCCAGCCTCTGCATTGGCTGTAATATTCTGCATCGTCTTTCCACTGAATGCAAAAATATCAGTTACAATGGTATCTTCCTCATAGCTGCTGGCAACAAACACAGCCGGCACACCCTGGGCCACATAGCCGGTCAGAATCCGTTTAATCTGTTTGGCTCCACTGGACAGGCTGGCCTCCTGGTCCCGTTCCAGCACACCGTCGTGGTAACGGTAGAGTTCCGCTACGCCGGCACGTTCCTCCGTCTCCAGCCGCAGGACAAACACATCCTTGTGGTCGTCTCCGTCCAAGTCCACGACCTTGAACTCTGAATAATTGGTGGACATCAGCTCCACCAATCTTCCATCCGAGTAAGAATACACACCCAAGGACTGCAAAATCTGATCACTGAGTTGGCGGCCGACCAGGATTTCCAGACCGGGCTTATCGTCCAATTGGACATATTCCACGGAATCAAATGCGCTGCCGTCGCCTTCAATGACCGCTGTGTTGACATATTGATCTCCTTCGCGGTCAAAAATATAGGCCTCCAGCGGCTTTTCTCCACCGCTCCGGATAAAAACAATGGCCTCGTCCTGGCCATCGCCATCCAAATCCGCCAGCTGCACAGACTGCTGATTGGATCCGGTCAGTGGGCCGGCATAGGATGCACCGGGCGTCATAATCTGATCAATGGCCTTCTGCAGATCATAGTAAACGTCAGACTGTTTCGGCAATGCATATAATTCTTCGGCAGAGCGAGCCGCACAGCCGCTGCATACTACCGCAGCCAGAAGCAAACTGCCCAGCAGCACAAGGATGAATTTCCGGCGTTCCATGGGCCGCCTCCCTTCTGATAATCATCCAATTTAGAATTATAGCATAGATCTCTTATAAATTGTAGACCTTTTGTGAATTTTCACTTCAGCACAACATTCTCCTTCCCCAGAATTTCCTGCAGTTCCTGCAGCAAATCCGGATCCGGCTGACTATAGGTCTGACGGCGAAGCCGAGTATCCGCAAAGAACAAGATCACCGGCATCTTCCCGGGAAACATCTGCAGTACCGGGCGAATGCGGCGGCATTCCCGTCCATTCTCCGAAGGAATCCGCAGGTACAGACGTTCCCCTTTCGCTTTCGGTGCCGGTACTGCAGCGCCCAGTTGCGTGAACTGCTCCATTGGCCAGACCTGGTTCGCAATCAACTGCGGCGCTTTTTCGTCCCGTACCGAAATCTTGCCTGCCACAACTACCGCGGAGTTTTCCGAGAGATACCCGCCATACTGGTTGATGGTGTTGGAGAATACCAGCAATTCCATGGCACCGACATCGTCCTCCAGCGTCACATAGGCCATCATGGTGTTGTTCCGGGTCGTCTTCATTTTTACTTGCTGAACAATTCCTGCAATACGCACCTGCTGCTCATCCGCAAATTCATCGCCGCCATTTTCGAAGCAGTCGAGAATCTCACCGATTGAGGCCACCTGGGCCTTGCGAAGCACGGCACGGTAGTCGTCCATGGGATGCCCGGACAGATAGAGCCCCGTAACCTCCTTCTCCATGGCCATCCGTTCCTGTTTGCTGAGTTCCGGCAGATCCGGCACCGGAATGCTGTGCATAGGTTCTGCCTCTCCGCCCATATCAAACAGACCCATCTGGCCCTCCACATTCCGCCGCCGGCTGGCGGCCACTGAATCCATCACTGCTTCATAGAGGTACAACAGTTGGCTTCGCTTGAGTCCAAAGCAGTCACAGGCGCCGCATTTGATCAGATTCTCCATGGCCCGTTTGTTGAGTTCTGTCCCCTGCATTCTGGTGCAAAAATCTTCCAAACTCTTATATGGGCCGCCGCTTTCCCGCTCGGCCACTACTTTTTGAATGAAGCCGCGGCCAATATTTTTTACGGCTGCCAGTCCAAACCGAATTCCCTCCGGCACCACGGTAAAATGGGCCGTCGATTCATTCAGATCCGGCGGCAAAACAGCAATTCCCCAATCCCGGCATTCACTGATATATTCTGCCACCTTGACAGAGCCATCCAGCACGGAGGTCATCAGCGCAGCCATATACTCCTTGGGATAGTGACATTTCAGATAGGCTGTGTCATAGGCCACCTTGGCATAGCAGACCGCATGGGCCTTGTTGAAGGCATAGTTTGCAAAATCATAGATTTCGTCATAGATCTCATTGGCCACCCGCTCCGGAACTCCCACCGCGATTGCACCATGGATATTTCTCTCGGAATCACCATAGACAAAGGCTTTCCGTTCCGCCACAATGATGGCCTGCTTCTTTTTGGAAATAGCACGGCGGACGTTGTCCGCCTGTCCCAGACTGAAGCCACCCAGACGGCGGAAAATTTCAATCACCTGCTCCTGATAGACAATACATCCATAGGTGACCGCCAGAATCGGCTCCAGCAGGGGATGCTTATACGCAATGGTTTCCGGGTGAAGTTTGCTTTGAATGAATTTGGGAATCGAATCCATCGGACCGGGGCGATACAGGGCCACAATGGCCGTGATATCCTCAATGGACTGCGGCTTCATGTTAACGCAGACGCCAGTCATGCCCGCCGATTCCATCTGAAACACGCCTGAGGTTTTTCCCTCGGACAGCATGGCAAAGGTTTCCGGATCGTCGTCGCGGATCTGCTCCATTTGGAAGTCCGGCTCCCGCTTGTGAATGTCCTCCACGGCGTCCTGGATCACGGTCAGGTTCCGCAGGCCCAGAAAATCCATCTTCAGCAGGCCCAGCTCCTCCAGGGTGGTCATGGTATACTGGGTCACAACGGTATCGTCATTGGTAGACAGCGGCACATAGTCGTAGACCGGCAGCTTGGTGATGACCACACCGGCTGCATGGGTGGAGGTATTGCGCGGCATCCCCTCCAGCGCGCGGGCCGTATCGATCAGCTCTTTCACCCGGTCGTCGCCGTCATACATCTCCTTGAGTCTGGGAGAAACCTTGAGGGCTTCGTCCAGGGTGATATGCAGGGTGGTCGGCACCAGCTTGGCCACCACATCCGTTTCCGCATAGGTGAAATTCAGCGCCCGTCCCACGTCCCGGATGGCACCCCGGGCAGCCATGGTGCCAAAGGTTACAATCTGGGCCACATGGTCCTCGCCGTACTTGGCCCGGACATAGTCCACCACCTCGCCCCGGCGGGTATCGCCGAAGTCCATATCAATATCCGGCATGGAGATGCGCTCCGGATTCAAAAAACGCTCAAAATACAGGCTATATTTCATGGGATCCAGATCCGTGATATGCAGGGTATACGAAACCATGGAACCAGCTGCGCTGCCTCTACCCGGCCCAACCGGGATCCCGACGCTCTTGGCATAGCGCACAAAATCCGACACAATGAGAAAATAGTCTGTGAAGCCCATTTTCTCAATCATGTCGATCTCATAGTCCAGCTGTTTGCGGTATTCCGGATGCTTTCCCTCATACCGTTCGTCAAATCCCTTGCTGCAGAGTTCCTTCAAATAGGTCAGAGAATCATACCCCTCCGGCAGCTGGAATTCCGGCAGATGATACTTGCCGAATGTAAATTCCAGATTACAACGCTGTGCAATCCTGACTGTATTTTCAAAGGCTTCCGCCTGCTGCGGAAACAGCGCCCGCAATTCCTCCTCGGATTTCAGGTAAAATTCGTCCGTCTCGAACTTCATGCGGTTGGGATCATCCACAGTTTTGCCCATCTGGATGCACATCAGAACATCCTGCATGCGGCTGTCTTCCCGGCGCAGATAGTGGGCGTCATTGGTCACCACCAGAGGCAATCCGGTCTCCCTCGCAATGCGCAAGACACCCTGATTGACCTCAATCTGCTCCGGCAAACTGTGGTCCTGAAGCTCCAGATAAAAATGATCCGGGCCAAACAGCGCCGCATATTCCAACGCAGCAGCCTTGGCGCCGTCATAGTCTTTCTTCATGAGCAGCTGCGGAATTTTTCCAGCCAGGCAGGCAGACAAAGCAATCAGGCCCTCATGGTGCGCCCGCAGCAGTTCCATATCTACCCGGGGCTTGCCGTAGAAGCCGTCCACAAAGGACTGGGAAACCATGTAGCTCAGGTTCCGGTAACCAGTCTCGTCCTTACACAGCAGAACCAGGTGATTGGCCTCATTGTCCTCGCCGTGCACTCTGTCGTGGCGGGTCCGAGGCGCCACATAGACCTCGCATCCAATGATTGGCTTGATGCCGGCCGCCTTCGCTGCCTTGTAGAAATCAATCACGCCGTACATGACGCCATGATCGGTGATGGCAATGGCATCCTGTCCCAGTTCCTTGACCCGCTCCATCATATTCTTAATCCTGCAAGCGCCGTCCAGCAGACTGTATTCCGTGTGGACGTGGAGATGGACAAATCCCATAGTGGACTCCTTTCTTGCTCTGGAAAATACCGCTTTCTCGCAAAGCCGGCGATCTCACACTCAATGTTTCACGATTTTATGGCCGCAGGGTACTCACTCCGTAAACGTGTACCGCACAATGGAGCCTTTGCCGTCGCCGGTGATGATGACGGTGTCTCCAGAAGAATTTTTCGCCGTATCCAGAACCGGATAGCGGCCATGTTCACGGGCATAGGCTTCCGGGCTTTCCGCTTCTACCTCCAAAAACTCTCTGTTGGCATGACGCTCGCCGCCGCAGGGGTTGATGGTTTCTACCAAAACTTCATACTCCATCACAACTGATTGGCTCCTTTCATTCTTTTGACAATTCCATGAGCTTTCGCATTCTATGGTTGATGGCAGACTTGGTCAGAGGCGGATCCTGCATCTGAGCCAGCTCGGAGAGCGTGGCCTCGGGATGCTCTTTTCGCAGGAGCGCCGTCCGCTGCAGCTTTTCCGGCAGGTCCCGAAAGGTGCCTTTTGCCTCCAGACGGCGGATGGCAGCCAGCTGTTCCTGGGCGGCGTCCACGGCTTTTCCTAAGTTCGCCGTTTCGCAGTTGACCCGGCGGTTGACGCCGTTGCGCAGGTCCTTTTCCACCTTGGCTTCCATGATGTGCATGGCGCATACCGGTGCGCCCAAAGTTGTCAGGACGTCCTCTATGTAATCGCTCTGCTTGAAATACAGGATGCTGCTGCAGCCGCGGGTCGTATCTTTCGGGAAGAAGCCCAGCTCCATCAACAGGCTGTAGGTCTCCCGGCCGACCCGCTGGTGGGAGGTGGACAGCTCCAAATGATACCGCTTTTCCGGATCCGTCACGGAGCCCCCTGCCATGAAAGCCCCACGCAGGAAGCTGATACGGCAGCATTCCTCCTCCAGGACGCTCAAATTCACATGGAGCGATACGGTGGTAAGCTCCAGGCCAAAAGCGTCATAGATCTTCCGCAGCTTTTCCGGACACTCCACACACTGTCTCTTATACACATCTCCGAGCCCACGAGACGTAGAGGAATCT
>CAMBCW010000135.1 GCA_945864925.1 uncultured Clostridia bacterium | reverse complement strand
TTTTTGATGGAACTGGGCTTCACGGATTTCCGCGTCCGCTTGCTGGAAGGCCATGCGCGGATTCAACTGCCGGCGGCTCAGCTGCCCCTGCTGCTGGAGAAGCGGCAGCATATTTTGGAAACCCTGAAACCGCAGTACCGCGGGGTGCTGCTGGATCTGGAGGTGCGCAGTGAATAGCGAAATCAGACGGACTTTGGAGGCTGTGCGGGCGGGCAGCCTCAGTGTGGATGAGGCTTTGCTGCAGATCAAGGAGCAGCCCTTTGTGGACATCGGCTATGCCAAAGTGGATCTCCACCGGAAGGTGCGCCAGGGCGCGGCGGAGGTCATTTACGGCGCCGGAAAGACGCCGGAACAGATTGTGGGAATTCTGAATGTCCTCCAGGAGCAGGGGGCCGGAACAATCCTGGTAACCCGCCTGTCTTCGGAGGCGGCGGATTTCGTGCAGAAGTATCACGCTCTGGATTATCACAAAGGTGCCAGAATTGGAATACTGGGCCCTTTGCCGTCGCCTGACGGCCTGGGCAATATCGTCATTGCCACCGGCGGTACCAGCGATATCCCCGTGGCAGAGGAAGCGGCCCTGACCGCCGAGGCCCTCGGTAACCGGGTGGTGCGGCTGTACGATGTCGGAGTCTCCGGAATTCACCGCACTCTGGCCCATATGGACGAAATTATGAATGCCACGGTCATTGTCGCCGTGGCCGGCATGGAGGGAGCACTGCCCAGCGTCATCGGCGGTCTGGCCGACTGCCCGGTGATCGCCGTGCCCACCAGCGTGGGCTATGGTGCGTCCTTCCAGGGCTTGGCAGCTCTGCTGTCCATGCTCAATTCCTGCGCCAGCGGTGTGTCCGTGGTGAACATCGACAACGGCTTCGGCGCCGGATACCTGGCCAGCATGATCAATCATGTGGCCGCTAAAGGGGAGGAGAAACTTTGAAAACCTTGTATTTGGATTGCTCCATGGGTGCGGCGGGGGATATGCTTACCGCTGCCCTGCTGGAACTGCTGCCGGAGCCGGAGGCATTTGTGGCGGAACTCAACGGGCTGGGGCTTCCCGGTGTGGAATTCCGCCGGGAGGACGCTGTCAAGTGCGGCATTTCCGGCACCCATATGTCTGTCCTGGTGCGCGGTCAGGAAGAAAACAGTCATATCCACGATCACGGCGGACACAGCCACAGTCACAGCGGCCTTTCAGACATCCGCCATCTGGTGCAGGATCACCTGCAGGTGCCGGAGACTGTGAAAGAGGATGTTCTGGCGGTCTATGACCGGCTGGCTCAGGCAGAAAGCCGGGTTCACGGCGTGCCTGTGACGCAGATTCACTTCCATGAGGTGGGAACTCTGGACGCTCTGGCAGATGTGACGGCAGTTTGCCTGCTGATGCACCGCCTGGCGCCGGATTTGGTTCTGGCGTCGCCTGTCCATGTGGGCAGCGGCCAGGTCCGTTGCGCCCACGGCCTGCTGCCGGTGCCGGCGCCGGCCACGGCGGAGCTGCTGCGGGACGTGCCCATCTATGGAGGAAAAATCGCCGGGGAACTGTGTACCCCTACCGGTGCGGCCCTACTGACCCATTTTGTGGATCGTTTCGTCAATATGCCGCCCATGCGAACCCAGGCCATAGGCTATGGCATGGGGAAGAAGGACTTCGAAGCCGCCAACTGCCTTCGGGCGTTTTTGGGGCAGACGGAGGACTCTGCCGACACGGTGCTGGAGCTGTCGTGCAATGTGGACGATATGACCGGGGAGGAGCTGGGCTTCGCGCTGGAACGGCTGATGGAGGGCGGCGCCCTGGAGGCCTATACAATCCCCATCGGCATGAAAAAATCCCGCCCGGGCGTGCTCCTGCGGGTGATGTGCACCCCGGAACGCAGAGAGGACGTGGTGGCGCTGCTGTTCCGCCACACCTCCACCATCGGCATCCGGGAGTATGAGACCCAGAGGTACGTTCTGCGCAGGGCGGAGACCCAGGTTTCCACACCCTGGGGCCCCGTCCGCCGCAAGGACGCAAGGGGCTACGGCGTGCAGCGGGCAAAATATGAATATGAGGACCTGGCCAAAATCGCCAGGGAGCAGGACTTGAGCCTCCGTGAAGTGCAGGAGCAGCTGCCGAAGCTGTGAGATCCGGCAGGAGGACTGCGGCGCAGCAGCAACGGCTCCCCTTTTAAGGGGAGCCGTTGTTTGGCTTAAAACCGGATGTCAGCATCCATGGGCCAGACCTGGGTGATCACACCCTCGTCCAGCAGCCGCAGCAGCTCACCGGGCGCAGCGGCAATCACGCCGCCATAGGAGTGAACCCCGTCCTGCCGGATATAGTCCAGAACGGATGGATAGTAGGACTCAGAAACCCAGCCCTGTTCCGCCTCTGCCGGGAATTCCGTCTGGTCGGTCAGAAACTGCAGCAGGCTTTCAAAATGAGCCTCCAGAACTTCGCCGGTGACCGCCTCTCCGGCCTGCTCAAAATACGGATAGAAGCTGTTGATTCCCTCCACCAGGATGCCGGAACCGTAAGGATCCAGACCGCAGAGGGGATAGCACTGTTTGTCCTCCGGTGCGTTCCGGATGCCCGCCCAGCAGAGGGTTCCGTCGATGGTATCCATAAAATCCAGCAATTGTGCCATGGACAGATCCTCAGGAAAGGAAATGGCGGCGGTGACCTGGATATAATCGGGCAATTCCTCCAACTGCTGCCGGACGGAGGCCTTGTGCGTGTCCTCCATAGGATAGACCGGATAGCTGGCCCGCTCGATGATATTGCATGGCAGGTAGCTGGACTGGAACGACCGGGGCATGGTCAGGCTCCCCCGGTCCAGGGCGGCGGAGAAGTATTCGCTTTCTCCGGCATAGAAACCATAGCGGACCAGCTCCAACTGGTAGCGTCCCAGACCGGTTTTGGTCACCAGGGTGTGGTCGTAGACGTATCCGGGATGGAACAGCTCCGTGTAGGCCATGAGATAGAGGTCGAAGTCGCTGCAGAACCGGTCATAGGTGTAGACCTCGGGATTGTAATATTGCCGCTCCAACAGGGGCAGCGCGCCGAAGAAGGTTCCGGCGGCCAGGGCGGCGGCCAGAACCACGGCGATCAGAATGGTAACGGCCCTGTGCCGCCGCAGAGAGTGGCGCACCTGCCGGAGTTCCGCCTGGGCTGGCTCCGGCGGGGGGGTTTGGGTCCAGTCCTCGTCCAGGTACTCGCTGATCAGCCGGCTTTTTTCCAGTTCCTCCTCCACCAGAGCGCACTCCTCTGAAGAGGCGCTGCCGGCCCGGTAGTGGGCAAAGGCGTCGCTAAATTTCATAACCCTGTTCCTCCAATTCCTGTTTCAGGCTCTGCCGCAGGCGGCAGAGCTTTGTTTTGACCGCGCCGGGTGTCCGACCCAGCAGCTGCGCAACCTGTGGGATGGTCAGGCCGCTGAAATAATGCAGTGTCAGCACCTCCCGGTCGGCGGGGGAGAGCCGGTTCATGGCCCGCCAGAGGGCCTGCCGCCGCTCGTCCAGCAGCACCAACTGCTCCGGAGTTTCGGTTGGCTCTGGCTCCCAGTCCGGCTGCCGCTTCTGCCGGCGCAGCTGGTCGAGCCACAGGTTTTTCACCACCCGCAGCAGCCAGAAGGAGAAGGCCGGATGGCTTTCATCCAGGGAGACAAAGGCTTTGACAAAGGCGTCCGCCACCAGATCCTCCGCCGTTTCCCGCTGCCCGCAGAGGGAGAGCGCATAGAGCAGGGCGGAAGCATAGTACTGCTGGTACAGCTGCTCCAGTATTTCTTGCCGCATCTCTCACCCTCCTTCTGCTTCATAAACGTTTCAGAATTGAAAAGGTTACAGGGATATGCTATCATAATAAGAAAAATTGAGAAAGAGGCAGCCATGAAGATTTTGCTTGGAACGACCAATCCCTCCAAGGCGCAGTGGTTTGAAACATCGCGGAAGGACTTTGAGCTGGTGGAGCGGATTGATCCCAACCGGCATCCGGGCTGGTCCCTGGACAGCATCTCCGTGGAACCGGATACAGGTTTATACTTTGCGGATGACTCGCCGAGGCCGCCGAAGCTCGCTGGCAAGACGGACGATCGTGCCTGTCTGATCGCCTTCCTGACGGAGAGCTTTGCCTTGGAACGGAGGAAGAACGCGTCGTGAATCAGGATCTGACCCGAGGGAGCATCACAGCGTCCCTGCTGAAATTCGCCTGGCCCTTCATGATCGGGAATCTGCTGCAGCAGCTTTACAACATTGTGGACACCTTGATTGTGGGGAAATACCTGGGCAGCAACGCTCTGGCGGCGGTGGGCTCGGCCTATACCCT
Source organism: uncultured Clostridia bacterium (assembly GCA_945864925.1). Classification (GTDB taxonomy): domain Bacteria; phylum Bacillota; class Clostridia; order Oscillospirales; family Oscillospiraceae; genus Avoscillospira. The sequence goes on along the minus strand of CAMBCW010000135.1, from coordinate 2,152 downwards.
GATGGTGTTCCTGACCTCCATCCTCCTGGGCCTGTCCATGGGCAGCGGCGTGGCCTTTTCCATCTATTGCGGAAAGCGGGAGCCGGAGAAGCTTCGCCAAAGCGTGTTTCTGGCCTTCTGCCTGATCGGCGCGGTGACCGTTGCCCTCAACGTCCTGGTGTTCGCGGCCATGGATCCCATTTTACGGCTGCTCCAGGTACCGGCGGACTGCTACGGCCTCATGCGGGACTATCTGTGGGTGGTATTCTGGGGCATCGCCGCCACGTTTCTTTATAATTTCTTCGCTTGCCTCCTGCGTGCGCTGGGAAATTCTGTGACGCCGCTGCTGTTTTTGGGGCTTTCCGCTTTGCTCAATGTGGCGTTGGATCTGGCCTTTGTCCTGGTGCTGCACTGGGGCGTGGCCGGTGCGGCGGCTGCCACCGTGGTGGCCCAGTATGTCTCCGGTCTGGGTCTGGGGCTGTATACCCTTCTGCGGTGCCCGGCGATCCGGGTGAACCGGCGGCATATGCGCTGGAACCGGGCGCTCATGGAGGAACTGCTGCAGCTGTCCGGCCTGACCTGTATCCAGCAGTCGGTGATGAACTTCGGCATTCTGATGGTGCAGGGCCAGGTCAACGCCTTTGGCCCCGCTGTCATGGCAGCCTTTGCTGCGGCGGTGAAGATCGACAGCTTTGCCTATATGCCGGTGCAGGACTTCGGCAACGCCTTTTCCACCTTTATTGCCCAGAACTACGGTGCCGGCCGGCAGGAGCGCATCCGCCGGGGAATTACCAGCGCCGCAGGGACCACTCTGATTTTCAGCTTGGCTGTGTCGGTTTTGGTGGTGCTTTTTGCCAGACCCCTTCTGCAGATTTTCATCCAGGCAGGGGAGACGGAGATTCTGGACATTGGTGTGAGATACCTGCGGATTGAGGGCAGCTTCTATTGCCTCATCGGCTTCTTGTTCCTGTTCTATGGTTATTTCCGGGCCGTCAAAATGCCCGCCATGTCCCTGGTGCTGACGGTGATCTCCCTGGGCACCCGGGTTGTGCTGGCGTATGGCCTGTCGGCTATTCCGGCCGTTGGTGTGACGGGAATCTGGGTGTCGGTGCCCATCGGCTGGTTCCTGGCAGATGCGGTGGGCCTGTGGTATGGCTGGAAGCGGGAAAAGCAACAAAAAGAGCCTGTCGCAAAATAGCAATTTTGCGACAGGCCCTTTCATTTTTAAGAAATCAATAACCGGGCTTGCCCAGCAGGTGGAACATGTTCTTCTTGTAGGCCTCCACACCGGGCTGGTTGAAGGGATTGACGCCGGACATATAGCCGGAAACGCCGCAGGCAAACTCGAAGAAGTAGATCAGGCGGCCCACCTCTTCCTCGCAGATGCGGTCCAGATGCAGGACACTGACGGGCACGCCGCCGTCGATGTGAGCGGCCTTGGTGGCCTCCATGGCCTTCTCATTGACGTAGCTCAGCTCCCGGCCGGCCAGATAATTGAGGCCATCCAGGTTTTCGTCGTCGGCAGGCACCACCAGGGAGGTGCGGCAGTGGTCGAAGAACACCACGGTCTCCTGGAGGAACCGCTCGCCGTCCTGGATGTACTGACCCATGGAGTGCAGGTCGGCGGTGAGATCCACAGAGGCGGGGAAGATGCCGACGCCGTCCTTGCCCTCGGATTCGCCGTAGAGCTGCTTCCACCATTCAGCCATGAAGCGGAAGGCCGGCTCGTAGGCGGCCAGAACCTCCACCTTCTTGCCCTGGGCATACAGGGCCTGGCGCTGGGCGGCATAGCGGGCGGCAGTGGACTGGGTGCCCTTGGTCAGGCACTCTTCCCGCTCAGCCTGGGCGCCGGCCATGAGGGCCTCGATGTCGATGCCGGCGGCGGCGATGGGAAGCAGGCCCACAGCGGTCAGTACGCTGTAGCGGCCGCCCACGTTGTCGGGTACCACGAAACTCTCATATCCCTCATTGGTGGCCATGGTTTTCAGAGCGCCCCGGGCCTTGTCAGTGGTGGCGTAGATGCGGGATCTTGCGCCCTCTTTGCCGTATTTCTCCTCCAGCAGCTTCTTGAACAGGCGGAAGGCGATGGCGGGTTCGGTGGTGGTGCCGGATTTGGAGATGACGTTGACGGAGAAGTCCCGGTCGCCGATCATGGCGATGGTCTCGGCCACGG
>CAMBCW010000134.1 GCA_945864925.1 uncultured Clostridia bacterium | reverse complement strand
CGAGATTCCTCTACGTCTCGTGGGCTCGGAGATGTGTATAAGAGACAGTTTTCCTACACCGGAATCGGTGCCAATCTGGACCATCTGAGTTTCCGTCTGAACCACGGCGAGAGCCTGGGCATTCTCGGCGCCACCGGCGCCGGAAAGTCCACCATTCTCAACCTGCTGCTGCGGTTCTACGATCCTCAGCAGGGCGCCGTGCTGATCAACGGCCGGGACGTGCGCACTTATTCTCCGGATGCGCTCCGTTCCAGGTTCGGTGTGGTCTTTCAGAACGATTTCGTCATGGAGGGCACCTTGGGCGCCAACATCCGCTTCTTCCGGCCGGTGGACGACGGAGCCGCCGCCAAAGCGGCGGAGGACGCCCAGTTGGGGGAATTCCTGGCCGCCCAGGAAGCCGGCATGGAAGCGCCGGTGGCGGTGCGGGGCAACAACCTCTCCGGCGGGCAGAAGCAGCGGCTGCTGATCGCCCGGGCGCTGGCAGCGCAGCCTGAGATTTTGCTTTTGGACGACGCCTCCTCCGCCTTGGATTACGGCACCGACGCCGCCCTGCGCAAAGCGCTGCACCGGCATTACCGCGGCACCACCACCATTCTTGTGGCGCAAAGAATCAGTTCCATCCGCGGCTGTACCCACATTCTGGTCCTCTCCGACGGCAAAACCATCGGTTACGGAACCCATGAAGAGCTGATGCGCAGCTGTGAGGAATACCGGAACATCGCCCGCTCGCAGATGGGCGAAGGAAAGGAGCTGGCATAATGGAACGAAGACCTCCAAAAGCCGGCCCGGGCGGGTACGCCAAGGGTACGCTGCTGCTCCGGCTCTGGCGGTATATGGGACACAACCGCCTGCTGCTGGTTCTGGCGCTGTTCCTGTCCGTATCCAGCAGTCTGCTGTCGCTCTATGGTCCCAAGCTCTCCGGCCAGGCTATCAACGCCATTGACCTGGGTCAGGGAAAGGTCGATTTTGAGACTGTGTTCCGCTGCGCCGCCCTGATGGCAATCTTTTATATTCTGTCCTCGATTCTGGTTTATTTGCTCAACGCCGTGATGATCCGGCTTTCCAAGCGAATCTCCTGGCAGATGCGCCATGATCTGTTTGAAAAAATGGCCTCCCTGCCGGTGGGCTTCTATGACCGGCACCAGACCGGCAACCTGATCAGCATTGTGACCTACGATGTGGACACGGTCAACCAGTCCATGTCGTCGGACCTGCTGCAGATTCTCCAGAGCACCATTACCGTGGTTGTATCCTTCGGCATGATGCTTTCCATTGCGCCGAAGCTGGTGCTGATCTTCGTGTTCACTGTTCCGGCCACAGTGTTCTTCACCCGCTGGCTGGCCAATCGCGTCCGTCCCATGTTCCGCCGGCGCAGTGCCAAGCTGGGGGAACTCAATGGCTTCGTGGAGGAAATGCTCTCCGGGCAGAAAACCATCCGGGCCTATGGCCAGGAGGCAGCCGTTCTGCACAAGTTCGATGAAAAGAACCAGGCGGCCGTGGACGCCTACACAGCCGCGGAAGCCAACGGCACTGTCACCGGCCCCGCAGTCACCTTTATCAACAACATTTCCCTGACGCTGGTCTGTGTGTTTGGCGCATTGCTGTTTTTGCGCGGCGAGATTCAGCTGGGAGATCTGTCCAGCTTCGTGCAGTATTCCCGCAAATTCTCCGGTCCCATCAACGAGGTTGCCAACATCATCGCGGAGCTGCAGAGCGCCTTTGCCGCAGCAGAGCGGGTGTTCAGCCTCATCGATGCGGAGCCGGAACCGCCGGATGGGGCAGACGCCGCTGTCCTCAGCGACGTCCAGGGCCGGGTAACCCTGGAGCATGTGGACTTCTCCTATCTCCCCGGCAAACCGATTCTGCAGGATTTCTCCATGACTGCTGAGCCCGGTTCCCTGACCGCCATCGTTGGTCCCACCGGCGCCGGCAAAACCACCATCATCAATCTGCTGATGCGCTTCTACGATGTGGACAGCGGCGCGGTCTGCGTGGATGGCCGGGACATCCGTACCCTGACCCGGGATTCCCTTCGCCGGGCCTATACCATGGTCCTGCAGGACACCTGGCTGTTCCACGGGACGGTATTCGACAACATCGCCTACGGCAAACCGGACGCCACCATGGAGGAGGTTGTCCGGGCCGCCAAGGCGGCCAGAATCCACTCCTACATTTCCCGTCTGCCCCAGGGCTATCAGACGGTGCTCTCCGACAACGGCACCAGCATCTCCAAAGGCCAGAAGCAGCTGCTGACCATCGCCCGGGCCATGCTTCTGGACGCCCATATGCTGATTCTGGATGAGGCCACCTCCAACGTGGACACCCAGACCGAGCAGCAGATCCAGGCGGCCATGCGGGAGCTGATGAAGGGCAAAACCTGCTTCGTCATCGCCCACCGCCTCTCCACCATCCGTTCCGCCAATCACATCCTGGTGCTGCGGGGCGGACAGGTGGTGGAACAGGGTACCCACGAAAGTCTCATGGCCGCCGGCGGCTTCTATCGGCAGCTCTATGAAGCTCAATTTGAAACCGTGTAGGAAAAAACAAAAAGTGGACCGGTATGCTCCGGTCCACTTTTCCTGCAATACAAGCGCGCTCTCATACTAAAATCTGTTTGAAATCTTTAAAAGATTTCCGAGGATGAATTGTGCCAGAAAAGGCAGATGACGCAGCTGGGCTGGCGCCCAGCAAGGAAGATAACGCATTCTGGCGCAATTCAGACCGGATAGAATGGAAGATTTTAAACAGATTTTAGTATCAGTCCAGGAACAGAGGCAGGGCGCCAAAGAGTGCCAGCAGGAGCAGCACAACCACTGCCACGGGCAGAATGACAATCAACGCGGAAAGTATCATGGCCAGGGTGTCCCCCTTCTCCACTTCCTTGCGGATGTCCTCTTCCCGTTCCTCCTGATCCTTATCCGGATCGTGGCCGCCGGTTTCATGGGCATAGTCCATGGCCCGGTCCACTTTTTTCTGGAACAGCATTCTGTCTCTCCTTTCCCGGGGAAAATGCCGCCGCTGCCATGACTGCCATGGCAGCGGCGGAAGGTTTTTAGCCTTGGTTCTCCTTTTCGCTGACGCGATGGAGCTTGTGGTGGCAGGCCACGAAGTGGTTGGGCGCAACCTCCTCCCACTCGGGAACCACCTGTTTGCAGATTTCCGTGCAGTAGGCACAGCGGGTATGGAACTTGCAGCCCTTGGGCGGGTTCACCGGGCTGGGGATATCGCCCTCGAGAATCTGCAGCTCTTTGCGGCTCTCATCCTCGGTGGTGGGAATGGCGTTCAGCAGGGCCTCCGTGTAGGGATGGACGGGATTGTCGAAGATCTCCTGGGAGTCCGCCAGCTCCACCATGGTGCCAAGATACATGACGCCGATGCGGTCGGAGATGTACTTGACCACGGAGAGGTCGTGGGTGATGAACAGATAGGTCAGGTCCTCTTGTTCCTTCAGATCCTGCAGCAGGTTGATGATCTGGGCCTGGATGGACACGTCCAGAGCGGAAACCGCCTCGTCGCAGACCACAAACTTGGGATGGGTCGCCAGGGCGCGGGCAATGCCGATACGCTGACGCTGGCCGCCGGAGAACTGATGGGGGAAACGATGGAGGAAGTAGGGCGCCAGTCCGCACTGGTCCATGACCTTCAGCACCATTTCCTGCATCCGCTCGTCCTTTTTCTTGATCATATTGTGGGCCTGCATGCCCTCACTGATGATCTGGCCCACGCTCATACGGGGGTTCAGGGAGGAATAGGGATCCTGGAAAATCAGCTGCATATCCCGGCGAAGCTTGCGCATTTCATTGTAGGTCAGGCGGGCCAGGTCGATGCCGTCGTCCCGGTACGCCTCGTATTTCTGGAATTCGGGATCCGCGGCGTAGGGCTGGCGCAGAACGTCAATCTCGCCCTGAACCTTCTTCATGTCTGCCCGCAGGCCTGCGATCCGGTCCTCCACGGCCTTCACCTTGGCCTGGGCCGCGTCCACCTTGGCCTGGGAGCTCTTTCCCTTGCCCAGGGCAAAGGTCTCATCGTCCAAATCCACCTGGGCGCTCTGCAGGTCGTCATCCAGATTGGTGATCTGCTTTGCCACGTTGTAGGCCTTCTCATACAGGGCCTGCACAGGCACCAGATCCTTGACAGTGACAAAACCGCCGATGATCTTGGTCATGTTGAGCATGGCGTCCTCCGCCAGCTTCCGGGCCTGGTCCAGCTCGCCATGCTTGGCATACTGTTCCTCTTCGGACAGCTTGGCGTATTCCGCCTCCAGCTTATCCCGCTTGACTTCCAGTTCTTTCCACTGGCTGCGGAGCTTGGGCAGATTTTTGACGGTCTCCAGCATGTACTTGGGAGCCAGGTCGTCCAGGGAGCGGCCATAGTACATGGTGCGTCCATAGGTCTGGTGATACAGCTGGAGGATCGTGCGGCCCAGGGTGGACTTGCCGCAGCCGGACTCGCCGACCAGGCCGAAGGTCTCGCCCTTATAGATGTCAATGGAGATGCCGTCGTTGGCCTTCACCACGCGGCCGCGCTTGATGGGAAAATACTGTTTCAGGTTGCTGATTCGAAGCAGAACCTCTTTCTTCTCATTAGCCATGGCGCGCCTCCTTATTGGGATAGAAGCAGCGAATCTGCTGCGTCTCGCTGACATGCACCAGCTCCGGCTCCTCCTGGCGGCAGCGCTCCGTGGCATATTTGCAGCGGGGTGCGAACTTGCAGCCCTGGGGCAGATCCAGCGGATGGGGCACAGCGCCGGGAATGGCCTCCAGACGGGTGTTGGTAGGTGTATCCAGCCGCGGCACGGAGAGCATCAGGCCCTCAGTGTAGGGATGGGAGAAATCGCCGCCGTGGAAGATGGTGCCGGCCGGCGCCAGCTCCACCACCTGGCCGCAGTACATGACAGCCACGTCGTCCGCCATCTGGTTGATAACACCCAGGTCATGGGTAATGAACAGGACAGCGGTGCCATTTTTGTCCTTCAGCTCGTTCATGAGCTTCAGAATCTGCGCCTGGATGGTCACATCCAGAGCCGTGGTGGGCTCATCGGCGATCAGCAGCTTGGGCTTGCAGGCCAGGGCCATGGCGATCATGACACGCTGGCGCATACCGCCGGACAGCTGGTGGGGATACTGGGCCGCCACAACCTCGGGGTTGGGGATCTTGACATCGGCCAGCAGCTCCACTGCCTTCTTGGCCGCTTCCTTCTTGGACATGCCCTGATGGATCATCAGAGGCTCGCTGAGCTGGCGGCTGACGGTAAAGACGGGGTTCAGGCTGGTCATAGGCTCCTGGAAGATGACGGAGATGGCGTTGCCGCGGATCTTGTACATCTCGTTGCGGGTCATATGGGTCAGTTCCTGGCCGTCAAACCAGATCTCGCCGCTCTCAATAAAGCCGTTGTTGTCCAGCAGCTGCAGGACGCTCATGGCGGAGACGGACTTGCCGGAGCCGGATTCGCCCACGACGCCCAGAACCTTGCCGGCGTCCACGGAATAGCTGACGTCATTGACAGCCTTGACCAGACCGCGCTTGGTGGTAAAGAAGGTTTTTAAGTTTTTCAGTTCCAAAAGTGCCATATCTTCAAACCTCCTTAGCGTTCCGCAGACTTGGGATCGAAGGCGTCACGCAGGGCGTCGCCCACCAGGTTGATGCAGATGGTGCAGATTGCAAAGACCGCAGCGGGGAATACCCAGCGCCACCAGTACTGCTGGATGACCACGGAGTTGTTGGCGCCGGTGAGCATATTGCCCCAGGTGGGCGTGGGAGGCGAAATGCCGAAGCCCAGGTAGGACAGGGAGGACTCGGTCAGCATGCAGGTGGCAAAGTCCAGGGTGGCCGTCACCAAAATCAGGGACAGGACGTTGGGCAGGATGTGGCGGAACACAATGGCGCCTTCCCGCACACCCATGGCCTTGGCTGCCGTGACGAACTCCTGCTCTCTCTGGCTCAGGATCTGGGCACGGACCAGACGGCAGGTGCCGGGCCAACTCAAAACGCCCAGAACCACCATGATCAGATACATTCTCTGTTCCACAGAGATGGCCGTGCCGATGATGGCCGACAGGATCAGGGCAAAGGGCAGGAACGGCAGGCCGCCGATGATCTCTGCGGCACGCATGACCAGCATGTCCACCCAGCCGCCAAAATATCCGGCCAAGCCGCCCATAATGACGCCGATCACCAGGGAGATAATAACAGACACTGCGCCGACCGTCATGGTGACGCGGCCGCCGTTGACAATCCGGGTCAGGATGTCGCGGCCAAAGTTGTCGGTGCCGCAGAGATAACCCTTGAGGCCCCAGGTTTCCAGCCGGCCGTCGGTGGTGATGGCGTAGTTCTGGTAGAAGCCGGCAAAGACGGTTTCCACATCCGCGTCATGGACCGAGTCCGGAACCGTCGCCTGGCCGTGGGTATCGTCGCCCCAGGAAACCACTTCGCCGTTTTCCAGCAGCGCCGTATAGTGGTTCAGGCCGCCATACCTGTCTCTTATACACATCTCCGAGCCCACGAGACGTAGAGGAA
>CAMBCW010000133.1 GCA_945864925.1 uncultured Clostridia bacterium | reverse complement strand
ACACACTGCATATCGTCGGCAGCGTCAGATGTGTATAAGAGACAGGTTTAAGGAATACCGTGGACAGACAGATCAGCAGGGCTGTGACAGCAAAGGCCGCCTTCCAGGCAGGCCGCTGCAGCCCCTTGCAGTGCCAGGCCGTACACAAAACCGCCAGGGCTCCCATGACGTGGATGGAGGGGCAGACATTGGTGTTGGTGTCAAACTGATAGAAGTGCGCCAGAAACCAAGTCATAGCGTTCTCCCGGGGGAACTCCACCGGCCGCAGATTCTGGCAGGTCGGGAGAAGCAGATAGGTCACAATGGCAGTTGTATAGGTAATCATGATGAACTTCATCATGGATTTGAAGGCGTCGATATCATACAGCAGGGTATACAGCAGCATGCCCACCAGATAGACAAACCAGAACAGATAGGCAAACAGGAACCACTCGCAAAATGGAATTAAATCATCCAGATAACAAGAGACCGGGTAATAGGAATCCACCTGATAAAACCGCTCCACAAACAGGAACAGCAGGCCAAAGGCCGGCCAATACAGCAGCATCTTCAGATGGCGGAACCGATCCGTATTCAGATTCCGTAGACGCAGTTCTCTATAGTCCACAACAGGATTTTTTAGTTTCATAACGAAAATCCTCCCCCGTCTCCAGACCGCAGCGCTTCTGCAGCCGCAGAAACCTGGGACGGTTATAGCGTTGAATCAGAATAAAGGGCATGTTGATCAATGCAAACACGGCAGCCACTGTTATGCCGCCCGCACCGGGCCACAGATGCAAACACCAAAGCCCCGCCACAGCCGCCAGCAGATGCGTCAGTTCCGCAGCGCAGGTCTCCTGGATCATCTCCGGCAGCCGTTCCTTATAGCCATTGTTCAGCTGCTTCGGCGGCACCAGGCAGGGCAGAATGCGGCTCATATCCGGCAGCTTATTATGCCAGAACCGGATCCCCAGCTTCTCATAAATCCGCCCGTTTTGTTCAAAACTGCGGCACCGGAACAGCCAGCGGTCCGGCTGAAGCCAGGTTTTTGGAAAAACGCGTCCCAAGAAAAAGAAAACGACGGAAATAACCGCCAAATAGCCCAAACACCGCTTCATTTTTTTGCCTTTTCGCTCCTTTCCGGGCAACAACTCTTTGTTTGCCGCATGCCGCGGCAGTCTTTCTTTGGTGTTCTACTATAGCACCCCGGTCCCGTTTTTTCAACTGCATTTCAGCAATCCGAAAAGAATTCATAAAATCTTAAGAAAGATAAATCCAGTCCAAAGCATTCTCCGCTTTGGACTGGATTTGTCAGGCTGTCAGCCTATAACTTTTTGAAACATTTCCATATAGGCCTTGGCAGGCGCGTCCCAACTGACGTCCAGGGCCATGTCCCGGGCAGCCAGCTTATTCCAGGCGTCCCGGTCGGTTTCATACAGCCTCAGGGAACGGTCCACCGCGTCCATGAAGTCCTCGCCGTTGTAGCTCTGGAAGGTGAAACCCCGTCCCTCTCCCGTTTCGGGATTGTAGGGCTTGACTGTGTCGTTGAGGCCGCCGGTGGCGTGCACCACAGGAATGGTGCCGTAGTGCATGGCGATCAACTGGCTCAGGCCGCAGGGCTCCGACTTGGAGGGCATCAGATAGGCGTCCGCACCGGCATAGACCCGATCGGCCAGAGCCGGGTCGAAGGCCAGCTTCACCGTCATCTTGCCGGGGTATCTGGCTGCAAACTCTGACAGACGCTGCTCATACTGGGCCTCGCCGGTACCGATGATCGCCAGCTGGGCCTTGCGGGACATGAACGTGTCGCAGATGTAGCACAACAGGTCCACACCCTTATGTCCCGCCAGGCGGGAGACGATGGCATACAGCGGCGTATCCGGCTCCTGGTTGAGACCCAGCTCCAGCTGGAGGGCGGCCTTATTCTTTGCCTTCTGCTCCACCAGGGTCGCAGCCGTGTAATGGAACGGCAGGTTGGGACTGTGGGCCGGATCGAACACCGTGGTGTCGATGCCGTTGGTAATGCCGTAGAAGGAGCCGGAGCGCAGGGTCAGCACCTCGGACATGCCATGGGAGAAATAGGGATACTGCAGTTCTCCGGCGTAGGTCTCGGACACCGTGGAAACCGCGTCGGCTGTGACAATGGCCGCCTTCATAAAGTTGATGGCGTCGCCATAGCGCAGGGTGCTCAGCCATTCCCCAGGCAGGCCCAGCACATCGTTGTTGAAGTTGATGTCCGCCCAGCCCTGATACTCGATGTTATGAATGGTGAACACCGTCTTGGTGTCGGGGAAGCAGGAGGCGAACTCACTGCGCAGCAAAACCGGAATCAAGGCCGTCTGCCAGTCGTTGCACTGCAGAACATCAGGCTTGAAATCCAGATAGTTCATGCAGGCCAGCACCGCCTTGGAGAAGAACGTGAACCGCTCTCCGTCGTCCATATAGCCGTAGGCGTTGTCGCGCTTGAAGTACTGCTCGTTATCGATGAAATAAACCTGCAGTCTTTTCCGGTTGCTCTTTAAGCGGAACAGGCCCACATGGCACTTCCGCCAGACCAGGTTCACATGGAAGCTGGTAATATATTCACATTCGAATTTGGGATTGCCCTTCATTTTGCCGTAGTACGGCAGGAACAGGCAGACCGTGTTGCCGGGCAGCTGGCTCAGGGCCTCAGGCAGCGCCTGCATCACATCGCCGAGACCGCCGGTTTTGCTGAAAGGGGCGGCTTCGGAAGCAGCAATGGCAATTTTCATACAATAACGCCCTTTCTGATGGTCAGCGGATGCTCCGGAGAACCCAGGAGCTTGGTGCCGGATTTGACGGTCACATCCTTGTCCAGAATCGTATACCGGACACTGGCGCCTTTTTCAATGGTGCAGCCCTGCATGACAACGGAGTCCCGGACTTCTGCGCCGTCCTCCACCTTGACCTCGCGGAAAATCACCGAGTTCTCCACCAGGCCGGACAGGCGGCAGCCATCTGCCACGATGCAGTTGGCCACCTGGGCCGTTTTGCCGTAGCGGGTGGGGACCTCGTCGCGCACCTTGGTGTAGATGGGCACGTCACCGTGGAACAGGCCCTTGCGGATGTCCGCGTCCAGCAGCGCCATATTGTTTTTGAAATAGCTCTCCACCGACTGGTTGAACAGGGCCACGCCGTCGAAGGGGTAGACATTGACGCTCAGCTTACCGGCGTTGAACTCCTCCATGATGAAGTCCCGCTCCAGATGGTATTTGCCATGGGGCACCGTCTCGCCGATCACGGAAATCAGGCGCTCGCGGCTGATGACAAACATGCCCATGCCCACCAGGTCGCCCACCGGGGCGCCATAGTCCACGCCCATGCCCACGGTCTTGCCGCTCTCATCCACCCGCAGGGCAAAATGGTGCACCGTCTTGCCGTCGGTCAGGCCGGCCTTGGCTACCACGGTCACGTCACAGCCGGAAGCCGCATGGTGCTCAATGACCTTGCGGAAGTCCACAGAGGCCATGACGTTGGAATCCGCCAGAACCACATAATCCTGATTGCCGTTGCGCAGCACCGGCAGAGCCGTCTGCAGGGCCTCCAGCTTGCCGCGGTAGATACCGGTATGGCCGGTGGAATAGGGCGGCAGGAACACCACGCCCTGGGAGCCCAGCTGCAGGTCCCACTCCTGGCAGGAACCCAGATGGTCCATCAGGGACTGATAATTATATTTGGTGATAATTCCGATGTGGCGGATGGCAGAATTCGCCATGTTGGACAGAATGAAGTCGATCTGCCGGTAACGGCCGCCAACCGGAATGGAGGCGGAAGTCCGGATCTCGGTCAGAGCGCCCATATGGCTGTCGTAGATATTGGAGAAAATGATACCCATGGTTTCCATAGTTGCCACCATCCTTTCTTACATGATGTCGCCCGGGGCCACAACTTCGCCCTCCGCGACGGTCTTGCCCTTGCCGATGACGCTGATCTTCAGCTGCTCCAGGGAGCCCTCCTGATCCTCGCCCACCCGGGCGCCGGCCTTGATCACGCAGTCCTCCGCCACAATGGCGTGACGCACCTGGGCGCCGGCCTCCACCACCACGTTGGGCATGATGACGCTGTCGTGAATCTCCGCGCCCTTGCCAATGACGCAGCCGGCGGAAATCACGGAATGCTGCACGGTGCCGTAGATATCACAGCCCTCGGCCACGAAGCTGTCGGAAATTTCAGAGCCCTTGGCAATGAAAGCGGAGGGCATGGCATAGTTTCTGGCGTAAATCTTGCGGCCGTTGGACCCATAGATGTTGAACTCCGGCTCGTCGCCCAGCAGGTCCATATTGGCCTCCCAGAGGCTGTTGATGGTGCCCACGTCCTTCCAGTAGCCCTGGAACTCATAGGCGTAGAGCTTATGGCCAGCGTTGAGCAGGTTGGGGATGATGTTCTTGCCGAAGTCGTTCTCGGACTTGGGATCCTCCTCGTCCTCCTCCAGGAACTTCCGCAGAATCTCCCACTTGAAGATGTAGATGCCCATGGAAGCCTTGTTGGACTTGGGTTTTTTGGGTTTCTCTTCAAATTCGTAGATGGCGCCGTCCTCTCTGGTATTCATAATGCCAAAGCGGGAGGCCTCCTCCATGGGAACGGGACGGACCGCAACGGTCAGGTCGGCGTCCTTCTCCTTGTGGAAACGCAGCATCTTGGCGTAGTCCATCTCATAAATATGGTCGCCGGAGAGAATCAGCACATCGTCGGGGTTGTACCGGGCGATGAAGGGAATATTCTGATAAATGGCGTTGGCCGTGCCCTTGTACCAGTCCGACCGCTTGCTGCGGGCATAGGGAGGCAGCACCGATACGCCGCCGTGGGAACTGTTCAAGTCCCAGGGCTGGCCGTTGCCGATGTACTCATTGAGCTCCAGAGGCTGGTACTGCGTCAGCACGCCTACGGTGTCAATATGAGAGTTGACGCAGTTGGACAGAGGGAAGTCAATGATGCGGTATTTGCCGCCGAAGGGGACGGCGGGCTTGGCGGTCTTCTCCGTCAGAACCTTCAGCCGGCTGCCCTGGCCGCCGGCCAACAGCATGGCCACGCAGCGCTTCTTTTGAAAATACATAAACAGGTACCTCCTTAAACTAGCTCTTTTCTGTTCCTGATTATTATAAACCACGAAATTTCTATTTAGAATTATATCATTTTTGTCCGCCTTGCACAAGTCCTGTTCAAAATTTTTCAATTATTTCCAAAATTGTACCAGTTTCTAAGGATTTTTCTCTTCTTATCCAGAAAATTGGCCGCCGGAACTTTCATTCTTATCCTGCCAGCGTGTGTTCTCCTAAAGATGTTTCTCTTTGCTCTATTATTCTAAGCATGTCCTCCGGAAATTTCTATTGTCATCCTTGCCAGTTTTTTCTGAAAAAAGTGCAGCACTCAGACCATAGCTTGCAGGATGCTCCAGCTTCTCCCTTTTTCCGCCGATTGGACCCAAAATACGCAAAAGCACTTGTGCCGCGCCTTTTTTTGCGCTATGATAGCTTCATTCAAAAGAAGCGAGATGATCCCCTTGAAGAAATCCCTCGGTCCCATCTATGCCCTGTCCGCCGGCATCCTGTGGGGCAGCATGGGCGTGTTTGTCCGGCACTTCCAGGCCGTCGGTCTGGATTCTCTGGAAATCGGCTGGTTCCGGGCGTTGTTCGGTCTGTTGGTGGTGGGGTTATATTTGGGCCTGTGCCACAGAGACCTCCTGAAAGTCCGTCTCCGGGACCTGCCTCTGTTCATCGGAACCGGTGTGGGCAGCCTCTTCCTCCTGAGCCTGACTTACTATACGGCCATGCAGTATGTATCCCTGGCTGTGGCTGGCGTTCTGCTCTATACCTCTCCTATCTTTGTCATGCTGTTCAGCGCCGTGCTGTTCCGGGAGACAATCACCCCCAGGAAGCTTCTGTCTCTGGCGCTGGCCTTTTTGGGCTGTGCGCTGGTTTCCGGTCTGGGTACCGACGCCCGAATCTCCACCCCAGGTATCCTCTGGGGCCTGGGCGCCGCCCTGTCCTACTCTATGTATTCCGTCATCGGCCGCTATATCCTCCGCCGGGGCTACGGATCCTGGACCATGATCTTTTACTCCTTCCTGTTCTGCTTCCTGGCAGACTGCTTTCTGTGTGACTGGCAATCGGTGGGGCCGGTCTTTGTCCAGCCTGTGGAGCTGCTGTGGGCAGCAGGTCTCGGCGTGGTCACAGCCTTCTTCCCCTATGTGTTCTACAGCAAGGCCCTGGAGCGCATGGAGGGCAGCCGGGCTTCCATCCTGGCCTCCATTGAACCGGTGGTCGCCGCATTGTTCAGCGTTTTCCTGTTCCAGGAGCCTTTGAATGCAGGCGGCATAGCCGGTATCGTGCTGGTTTTGGCCGCCGTCGTGCTGCTTTCCGTCCCAGGTGAAAAGAGCGCATAACTGCAAACGGCACGCTGCGAATCTGATGAAGCAAAGATGCGCTCGGCCTGTGCCCTGGGTGATTCCGTGAATACCGGTCAGGCTGTCGAAAACCCTCTGCCGAACGAAACAGAACCAATTGCCAATCTGGCGGCCTCGCAGAGTTTTCCCGCCCGCAGGCGGGAAAATAAAGTTAAAATCTTCAAAA